>CBDULG010000021.1:0-18473 GCA_965367985.1 uncultured Rhodocyclaceae bacterium | reverse complement strand
ATGTGCGGCCCGCACTTCTGCTCGATGAAGATCACCCAGGACGTGCGCGACTACGCCGCCCAGCAAGGGATCGGCGAGATCGAGGCGCTCAAGCAGGGCATGGAGACAAAGGCGGTGGAATTCGTCAAGAAAGGGGCGGAGGTATATCAGAAGGTGTGACGCTGCGCTCTGTGCTGTAAGTGAAAACGGGCCGCGAACGCGGCCCGTTTTTTGTTGCCGGAATCCCGCCGCGCGGGAGAGGGTGGCGCTTTCTACCCGACGGCGGCGCGCGTTTCCTCAACGCCGCGCGTCCCTGCCTCATCCCCGAGCGTGTCGAGTGTCTTCTGCAGTGCATCGATCCGGTCGAGCAGGCGGGTTCTCAAATCGCGCAAGCGTTTGATCGTGCCTTGAGCGTCCGGCACCGCACCCGCCCGCTGTTGTTCGCGCAGATTGTCGATAATTTGATAGAGCGCGTGATGGACAGGCGCAATGGCGGCATATTCCGAAAGACGGCCGTAGCGCTCGAAGCCCTCGCCCTCATACCACTTGGAAAACCGGCTTTGCGCCGCCGTCAATGATCTCGGCATCTCCAGGGGCGCGTCGCTTCGCTCGAGATTTCCAATGAGATGGTCGAAAATCTGATCGAAATGAAACTGCGAGGCATACAGCGGGAAATCGTCTCCGCGCCAGTGGATCGCCGGGGTGTCGCGCCATGATGGCGGTTGCTTGTAGCTTTTCACCCAGTCGGCCAGTTGGTCGGCGGGCATCGGCCGTGCGATGCCGAAGCCTTGCCCCAGTGTGCAACCGAGGCGCAGCAACAGCTTGCCGTGATGTTCGGTTTCGACGCCTTCGGCGATCACGTGGCGGCGAAACGCCGAGCTCAAGCCAATGATGCCTTCGACGATCGCCAGATCCTCCGGATCGGCGAGCATGTCGCGCACGAAACTGCGGTCGATTTTCAAGGTGTCCGCCGGCAGGCGTTTGAGGTAGGTGAGCGACGAGTAGCCGGTGCCGAAATCGTCGAGCGAGACGCCGACACCGAGCCGCCGACACCGTGCAATGATGTCCGACACCTGCGAGATATCATCGAGCGCCGTCGTCTCCAGCACTTCGAGTTCGATCAGCTCGGGCGGTACGTCGGCATGGGCCTGCAACTTCTGCTCCAGATCCGATGCGAAACCGTGCTGCTGCAGGTGGCGGGCGCTGATGTTGATGCTCACCGGCGTCGTCAGGCCCTCGCGCAGCCAGCGTGACTGCTGGCGCAGCACCTCGCCAATCACCCAGCTACCAACCGAGATCGCCAGGTCGTCTTGCTCGACCATCGGCAGAAACTCGAACGGCGGCAGCAATCCGCGCTCGGGATGGTTCCAGCGCAGCAAGGCCTCGGCGCCCACGACCTCGCCGGATCTCATATTGACCTTGGGCTGATAGTGGAGCACGAATTCCTCGTCGAGTAGCCCGGCCTTGACGCGCGTCAGCGTCTGGCGGTGGACCTTGAGCTGGCGATTCTGTTCCGAGTCGAACACATGGTATCGCCCGCGCCCCTCTTCCTTGGCGCGGTACATTGCCTGGTCGGCGTGGCGCATCAGGGTGTCGGCGTCGACATCGTCCAATGGGTAGAGCGTGACGCCGATACTGGCCGATATGTCGACGCGACCACCGCGGGCGACATCATAGGTATCCGTCAAGCCGTCGAGGAGCCGGTCGAGTGCATGCTCACACGCGCTCAAGTCATCCACATCGCTCAACAACACGACAAACTCGTCGCCGCCCAACCGTGCGACGCTGTCGCTGTCGCGCACGCGCTGATTGAGCCTGGCGGCAATGTCGATCAGCAACTGGTCGCCGGCGGCGTGTCCAAAGCGGTCGTTAACGGGTTTGAAGCCGTCGAGATCGAGATAGCACACCGCGAGCAGCGTATTGTTGCGGCGCGCACTGGCCATCGCATGGACGATCCGGTCGGCCAGCAGCACCCGGTTGGGCAAGCCGGTGAGGGCGTCGTAATGCGCCATATGTTCGAGCTTTTTCTGCTGCTCGACCAGCCGGGTGATGTCCGCAAAAACGGCGATGTAGCGCACGGTCTCGCCCTGCGAGTCCTCGATCGCTGAAATCGTCGCCATCTGCGCGAAGGTTTCGCCGGACTTGCGCCGATTGACGATTTCCCCGCGCCACACACCGTTGGCGCGAAGTTCCGCCCACATCGCCTCGTAGAAGGCCGCGTCGTGTTCGCCGGACTGCAGCACAGCCGGGGTCTGGCCAATCACCTCGTCGTGGGAAAATCCAGTCACCAGCGTGAACGCCGGATTGACGTCGATGATGCGCTGGCTGGCGTCGGTGATCATGATGGCATCATGGGCATGATCGAACACGCTGGCCGCCAGCAGGAGCTTTTGTTCTGCTTCGCGCCGGTCGTCGGTGACATCGAGATTGACGCCGATGACCCGTTGCGCCTGCCCCGATTCGTCGGCATGCACGGCGGCATGCGCTTCGATGTAATGGATCTTGCCGGCGCGATCGATGATTCGAAAAGTCGAGTCGAAGGTGCCGACCGTGTCGATCGCATGCTGCAGTTCAGCCTCAACGCGCGCCTGATCGGCTGGGTGCGCGCGGCGCTGCCACGCCGAGAAATCACGCGTGAATTCGTCCGCATCGGTGTCGTACAAGACGTGCATGCGCGCGTCCCAGATCAGCTCGCCGCGGCGCAGATCGAGATCCCACGTACCAATCCCGGCGGCGTCCTGGGCGAGGCGTAGCCGTTCGTTCGCTTGCCGGATATCGGTGGTCATTTTGCTCACCTTGGCGCCAACGCGGCGGCCCTCGGTGCTCAACGACCAGATGATCGCAAACAGCAAGACGTCCACCAGCAGGCCGCCAAACGCAATCAACGCCGGCTGATTGCTGGCCGTCGACGCTTCGAATGCCGGCGTGCTGTGGAACGTCGCCGTCCACGTGCGCCCTGGCAATTCGATGCGTATGACCTGAGAGTGCATGGCGCCAGCCGGTGCCACGGCCGCCTCGCTGTCGTAGAGCAGGGCGTCGTCGGTCGGTTGCTCGGTCCCGTCATGAATCACGAAACCGACATCGGGGACGTTGCGGCCGAGAATCCCGCGCATCAGATCATTCATGCGAAACGGGCTGTAAACGAAGCCGCGCAGCGCCGCGCGGCGCTGCGCGGGCGGCTCCACGGGTTGCCCTGGCGCCTATACCGGCAGGTACTCGAGAAACCCTGCCTGCATGTCATTCACAGTCTCCTGCACAAGCACCACCCGGCCCGAAACGGCCGGCTTTCCGGTGTCGCGGGCATGTTCCATGGCGGCCCGGCGCATCGGGTCGGAATACATGTCGTAGCCGAACGCGCGCTGGTTTCGCCAGTCGAACGGTTCGAGATAGACGATCGCGCTATAGGTATCGCGCACGCCAACCGGCGTTACGGCGTAATCGGCAAATCCTTCGGCGCGAACTGCCGCGGTGTGCGCGAGCAGCGCGTCCGGCGTCAGCATCTTGGCGTATCCAATACCTTGGATGCCGGGGAAGTGTTTCTGAATCTCCAGACCCCGGGTATAACGCTGCCATTCGGCGCGCGTCGCTTCGCGCCCGAGCGTATCGAACAAGGACACGCCGCCGCGCAGCACCTGCTCGTACTCGAGCATGCGCGCGATGATGCGCTGACGCGCGTCTTCGACTTGAAACGCAAACCGGTCGGCAGCCCGTCGTTCGACCTGATAGCTCGCAATGAACCAGCCGAGCGCCGTGATGGTCAGCGTCAAGGCGAGCACCATCCATGCCGCAATGGTGTTCTGAAACAGATCGGGTACGCTTCTATTCGGCAAGGCGTTCTCGTACGTCGTGAACTGTGCTGTGCTCGTGTCGAACACGGCCACGCGTCACGCGGGTTCGCGCCGGCGGCGCGCGTGACCAGAATTCACATTCGACTGATCTGCTATCGACGTCCGAGCGGCCAACTTGAACGCCGGCGGCGCATGCCGCACACCCGCCATCCACGCCGGTCCGGAGGCCATGCGCACGATGAACAGCCCACCGCAGTACGAAAAAAATTCAATCTCGCGCAGCGAACTCGAGGCGCTCGAGGCGCCCGTGGCGCTCGATTTCGGCACCAACTGGTGCGGCGTTTGCCGCGCTGCGCAACCACTGATTGCGAACGCTCTCGCCGCGCATCCGGACGTGCGCCACATTCGCGTCGAGGACGGACCGGGGCGCCGGCTCGGGCGCAGTTTTGGCGTCAAACTCTGGCCGACGCTGATTTTCATGCGCCACGGGCGCGAGGTGAGCCGTGTGGTGCGACCCACGGATGCTGCGCAGATCGCCGATGCGCTCGCTGCGCTCAACGAAGCACACTAATGATCTACGCATCGCGTCCCTTAGGCGAAGCTGACCTGCGCTTCGCAGGCCGCGTCACTCGGCGCGCTTTCGTGGAGTCCGTCGAGTCTTGCCTGCAGTGCGTCGACCCGCTCGACAAAGCGCTGCACCAGAGCGCGCAGGCGGGTGCGCGCTTCCGCTGAGTTGCGCATCGCGCCCACGCGCTGCTGCCGGACAGATTCGTCCGCCTGTTGGTGCAGTGCCCGGCGCAGCGGGCCGATCGCAGTAAACTCGGCCAAATGGCCGTAGCGGTCAGCGCCTTCACCGTCGTACCAGGTCGAGAACTGGCGCAGCGCCACGACGACATCGCCGCCCACATCCAGCGGTGCGTCTTGATCGATACCGGCAACGAGTTGATCCACCCACTGACCATAGTGAAACGGTGCGGCATAGAGCGGCAGGTCGTCGCGCAGCCAGTGCATTGCGCCGGTCGCTCGCCAGGCGAGGGGCTGCTTGTAATCGCCGATCCATTGCGCCAACTGAGCGGCCGGCATGGGACGGGCGATCCCGTAGCCCTGGGCCAGATGGCATCCGAGGCGCAGCAGCAATTTTCCGTGGTGCTCGGTTTCCACGCCCTCGGCGATCACATGCCGGCGGAAGGCCTTGCTCAGACCGACAATGCCTTCGACGATGGCCAGATCCTCCGGGTCGCTGAGCATGTCGCGCACGAATGAGCGGTCGATCTTCAAGGTATCGGCCGGCAGGCGCTTGAGGTAGGTCAGCGACGAATAGCCGGTGCCGAAGTCATCGAGCGAGACCCGCACGCCGAGCCTGCGACACTGGGCGATGATTTCAGACACTTTGGAGATATCGTTCAGCGCCGTCGTCTCGAGCACTTCGAGCTCGATCAGTGCGGGTGGCACATCGCCATGGGTCTTCATCAGCCTTTCGAGATCATCGGCAAATCCGGGCTGTTGCAGATGACGTGCGCTGATATTGATGCTGACCTTGAGGCTGATGCCGTCACGAATCCACTGTGACTGCTGGCGCAGCACCTCGCCGATCACCCACTCGCCGACCGAGATCGCCATATTGTCTTGTTCGACCACCGGAAGAAATTCGAACGGCGGCAGCATGCCGCGTTCGGGGTGATTCCAGCGCAGCAAGGCCTCGGCGCCGATGATCTCTCCACTGCGCATGTCGACCTTGGGCTGGTAGTGGAGTACGAACTCTTCGTTGTGCAGCGCCGCGCCGACACGCGCGATCGTTTGACGATGGGCCTGTAACTGGCGATTCTGCTCAGTATCGAAAATGTGGTAGCGGCCGCGGCCACCTTCCTTTGCCTGGTACATCGCCTGATCGGCATGCCGCAACAGGGTATCGGCATCGACATCGTCCATCGGATAGAGGGTGACACCAATGCTCGCGGAGATTTGAACATGCGTGTCGTCGGCCACGGCGTAGTTTTCGCTTACCCCTTCGACGACCCTGTCCAGCGCCTGCTCGCATCCGCGCAGGTCGTCGACGTCGCTCAACAGGATCACGAACTCGTCACCCCCCAGCCGCGCGACGCTGTCGCCGCCGCGCAGCAGGCGCTTGAAGCGACCGGCCACTTCGGTCAGCAATGCATCGCCAGCAGCATGCCCGAATCGGTCGTTGACCGGCTTGAAGCCGTCCAGATCGAGATAGCACACCGCGAGCTGTCGTCCGCTGCGCCGCGCGCTCGCCATCGCCTGATTGATCCGGTCGGCAAGAAGTACCCGGTTGGGCAGCCCGGTCAGCGCGTCGTAATGGGCCATGCGCTCGAGTTCTTCCTGTTGCGAGACGAGTTGCGTGATGTCGGCGGATACGGCGATGTAGCGCGCCACATTGCCGTGTGCATCCTTGATCGCCGAAATGGTTTCCATCTGCGCGATCAACTCGCCTGATTTGCGCCGGTTCCAGATTTCGCCGCGCCAGAATCCCTCGGCGTGAAGTTGCGCCCACATCGCTTCGTAAAATGCCTGATCCTGCTTGCCCGACTTGAGCAGGGCCGGCGTCTGCCCGAGCACCTCGTCGCGCGCGTAGCCGGTGACCTCGGTGAACGCGGGGTTAACGTCGATGATGCGCTGGTCGGCGTCCGTGATAAGGATTCCGTCATGGGCATGGTCGAACACGCTTGCCGCCAGCGAAAGCGTCTGTTCCGCCGCATAGCGTTCGGTAATGTCTACATTGACGCCGACCACCCGGCGCGCTTGGCCCAATTGGTCGGCGAGTACCGTTGCGTGCGCCTCGATATGACGCACTTCGCCCTCGCCGACGACGATGCGAAAGACGGTCTCGAATTTCCCGCCGGTGGCGATGGCGTGCGAAAGTTCGGCTTCGGCACGCGTAAGATCGTCGGGATGCAGGCGACGCTGCCATGCCGTCACGTCACCCGTGAACTTCGCCGGTTCGGTATCGTACATGCGGTGCATGCGCGCATCCCACACCAGCGCGCCAGTGCGCAGATCAAAATCCCAGATGCCGATGCGCGCCGCGTCCTTGGCCAGATTCAGGCGTTCATTGCCTTGGCGGACATCCGCCGTCATCGAGGCCACCTTTGCATGCACGCGGCGGCGCTCGGTGCTCAGCGACCAGATGACGGAAAAAAGCAGAAAGTCCACAGTCAGCCCGCCCAACGCGATGAGTTCCGGCTGCATGCTGGCCATCGCCGCTTCGAAGCTCGGCGTGCTGTGAAATTCCGCCGTCCACTCACGGCCCGGTAGCGCGATCCGGGTGGTCTGCGAGTGCGCGGCGGCGCGTGCCGACGCGCCCGACCGGCTGTCGTAGAGCAGGGTGTCGCTCACCTGCTGCGCGGTGCCGTCATGGAGCACGAACTCCACGTCGGGCGCGTCGCCGCCGAGAATGCCGCGCATCAGATCCGCCATGCGAAACGGACTGTAGACGAAGCCCGTCAATGCGGCGCGGCGCTGCTCGACAGTCTCCACAGGGAGGCCCGGCCGATACACCGGCAAGTAGACGAGAAAGCCCGCCTGCACGTCCTCCTGCGTCTCCTGCACAAGCACCACGCGGCCCGACACGGCAGGCGCACCGGTGTCCCTGGCGTGATCCATCGCCGCCCGGCGCATCGGATTCGAATACATGTCATAGCCGAAGGCGCGCTGGTTTCGCCAGTCGAAAGGTTCCAGATAGACGATCGCGCTGTATTGGTCGCGTGCGCCGGACGGCTTGACGGTGTAGTCGTCGAAGCCTTCGGCACGCACCGACAAAGTATGCGTCGACAGCGCATCAGGGCTCAGCATCACGGCGTAGCCGATACCCTGAATCCCGGGGAAGTGCTTCTGAATCTGCAGACCGGCGGTAAACGTCAGCCATTCGGCGCGGGTTGCTTCACGGCCGAGCATGTCGAACACCGACACCCCGCCACGCAGCACCTGCTCATACTCGAGCATGCGGCTGAGGATGCGCTGGCGGGCGTCTTCGACTTCATAGGCGAATCGGTCGGCTGCCCGCCGTTCCACATAATTGGTCGATATGAACCAACCGAGCGCCGTGATGACGAGCGACACGGCAAGTACGATCCACGCCGCAACTTCGTTGTGGAACAGGTCGGCCAGAGTTCTCTTCTGCAAAGGGTTTTCGCGTGTCATACACCGTCTTGGCTGTGGCGGCCCCCCGGTGAGAGCTGCCGGTCAGGGCGAGGATGCTTGTGCCATGCGCACGAACACCCGTCCGCAAAGCCATCGACGCATGGCCAGGAAACTTGAACAGCCGCCCGGCGCACAGGTCACAAGAACGCGAGCCGTCAACGCTGCATTTGAGCGCATGCAACGGGCCGGCTTTTTTCTGCGGCGGCATGCAAACAATCGTGTCCGGCGCGCGCGCGTCAATGTGCCGATCGTCGTGCGCCGCATGAGACAATTGAGTCGCACGTCAACGAGGTGTTCAACCATGTCACCACTGCCCATTGCGGCCGCGATCTACGCCCCCGATACCGATCCTTCTACGGTGCTCGCGGCGCTCGCAGCGACCTTGCGGGATCGCGGCGTACGGGTCGCCGGCGTGGTGCAGCACGATCTGGGTGCGGGCGCGATGTGTGCCATGGAACTGGAGATTTTGCCCTCCGGCATGCGCTTGCCGATGACGCAGAATCTCGGCACGGGCGCCAGCGGCTGCCGGCTCGATCCGGCGGCGCTTGCAGCCGCGGCAGCACAGGTGCAAGCGGCGCTCGACACCGGCCCACAACTGGCCGTGTTCAATAAATTCGCCACCCAGGAAGTGGCCGGCGAGGGATTTCGTGACGAGATGGCGGCGGCGGTGCTTGCCGGTATCCCCTTGCTCACCACGGTGGCCGCGCGCTATATCGACGAATGGCAGGATTTCACTGGCGGCGAATCGACACTGCTGGCCTGCACGCCGGATGCCATGATGGCGTGGTGGGACGCGCTCACGGCGCCAGACGAATCCTGATGCGCGAGCCCGTGCTGCGCAATCGCTGGCTCGATGCCAGTGGCGGGCTGGGCTATCACGTGCGCGCCTGGCGCTACCGGAAACGGCTGTGGACGCCGTTCCTCGAGCAAGTCGGCGCATGGCTGCGTGAATGGCGCCCGCCCAGCGACACGCTGGTGCTGGTCGGCCCCTCGGCCGGCTACGCACTCGATACGGAATTTCTGCAACGCTTCTCACGCTGTGTGATGCTCGAACCCGACCCGCTGGCGCGCTGGCTGTTGCGGCGCCGCTTTGCATCGCTCGATTGGCAACACGCCGCCTTCGACGTGTTCGCCGACGGTGGGCTGGACGCACTGCAGCGGCACTTTCCCAGCGCTGCGATCGTCTTTTGCAACGTTATCGGCCAGGCGATGGATGCACATGAAACCGCGCGATGGCGTCCAACACAGTGCGCCGCCTTGCGCGGCCATCACTGGGCGAGTTGGCACGATGTGTTCTCTTCGGCCGCGCCGCCGACGCGGCTGCCCACGGAGCATGATGCTGCGCTCGCGCCGGACGCGGCGAGCGCGGTGGCGGCACGCGCGTGGCGCGGACAAGGCTGCGCGGTGGTCGATCACGGCACATTCGGCTGGCTGCCCGGCGCGCGCCATGCACTCTGGCATCTAGCGCCGGCCCAATGGCATGTGACCGGCTGGGTGACACACACGCCGCAGCGTTCGGGGACGTAAGCTCAATTGCGAGCGGACTCGGACGCGCTTGTTTGTACTTCGATTTCGGCCATCACGCGGGCAAAATGCGCGCCAACCCGCGCCCGCGCTTGCGCGGCGCCATGTGCATCATCCGACTGGCAGGCCGCTTCGAACGCCCGTGCCGCCTCGGCCAGCGCCACCGCGCCAATCGAACCTGCCGAACTCTTGAGCGTGTGCGCAATGCGATGCGCTTCAATGGCGTCGGCAGCGTCGAGCCGCTGCATCAGATCGGCCTGGGTTTCGTGAAAGCGGCGCAACAGGCGCGCATACAAGTCGGGTTTGCCGCCTGAAAAGCGCAAGCCGACCTTGTAGTCGAGTTCGGCCGGCGCCGCCTCGGCATCCGCATCCGGCGCGATGACCGCCGCCGTGTCCGTGTCCGTGTCCGTGTCCGTGTCCGTGTCCGTGTCCGTGCGCTGTGGCGCGAGTGAAAGCCCGCCGCCGCGCCGGTATCGCGCCAGCGTAGCGTAGAGCAGTGCGGGCAGCACCGGTTTTGTAAGGATGTCATCCATGCCGGCGGCGAGGCAGCGCGCGCGCTCGTCGGCCATCGCATGCGCGGTCATTGCAATGATTGGGAGATCCGCATGTTCGGGGATGGCGCGCACGTGACGGGTTGCCGTGTAGCCGTCCATGCCCGGCATCTGGATGTCCATCAGGATGAGATCGAAGGCGTGTCCGTCAATCTCCTCCAACGCCTCTTCGCCGTTGGCCGCCACACGCGCACGCACGCCGGCTTCTTCGAGCAGTTCGACCGCCAGTTGTTGGTTGAGCGGATTGTCCTCGACCACCAGCACGCGCATGCCGCTGAGCGAGTCGGCAGGCGGCGGTGTAGGCGCGACACCCGGCGTGTCCGGGCGCGACCCTTCGGCGAAACTCGCCTCCAGATAGAAGCAGCTCCCCTCGCCGGGCGTGCTGCGCATCGACAGCCGCCCTCCCATCGCCTCGGCAAGCCGGCGCGAAATCGCCAGTCCCAGCCCGGAGCCGCCGAAGCGGCGCGAGGTGCTGCTGTCGCCCTGGGAGAAAGGGATGAAGAGCTTCCCCTGCTGCGCGGGATCGATGCCGATGCCGGTGTCGATCACCGAAAAACCAAGTGCAACCTGACCGTCGCTGCGGTCGTTCGCACGTACCCGTATCGCCACCTGACCACGTTCGGTGAACTTGATCGCGTTGCCGGCAAGGTTGATGAGAATCTGCCGCAGGCGCAAGGCGTCGCCGGTCAGCACTTGCGGCACGTTACGGTCGATATCGACGATCCATTCGAGGCCCTTTTGCGCGGCGCGGTGCGAGAACAGCGCGGCCACCTCGCCGACCACTTCGAGCACGTCGAAGGGTGCATTTTCGAGCACCAGACGCTGCGCCTCGATGCGCGAAACGTCGAGGATGTCGTCGACGATGCCCAGCAAGGACTGCGCCGCGCCATTGACCTTTTCGATGTAGTCGCGCTGGCGCGCGTCGAGCGCGGTCTTCAGGCACTGCCCGGAGAGGCCGATGATGGCGTTCATTGGCGTGCGGATCTCATGGCTCATGTTGGCGACGAACTCGCTCTTGGCGCGGCTCGCCTGCTCTGCGGCCTCTTTGGCAGCGAGCAGATCGGCGGTGCGCTTGGCGACCAGCGCTTCGAGCGTTTCGCGGCGCCGCGCGCGCTCTCGCTCCATCGTCCTGGCCTCGCTGATATCGCGAATCACCAGCAGATAGCGGCCGACTTCATCGGCATGCATCGGCGCACCGCGCAGCTCGATTTCGAGCGTCTCGCCGGCGGGTGCGTGCAGCGCACCTTCGAGCCGGACTTCCCGGCGATGGAGCACACGCGCCATCAGTCGGGGACCCCAGCGCCGCGCGTCCGGCGGCGCATGGCGCGCCACCGCGTCAAGGGCGGCACCGCTCAGCGGCATGCCGAACATCGCCTCGGCGGCTTGATTGCAGTGCACCACCACGCCGGCCCGATCGAACACCAGCAACGCGTCGCTGACCGCATTGAAGACATCGCGCAGCAACGCGTCACGCGCGCGCAGGCCGGCCTCCACCGTCTTGCGCCCGGTGACATCGGTGTCGGTGCCGATCACCCGCAGCGGCGCGCCATCTTCGCCACGTTCGATGACCTTGCCGCGATCGAGGATCCAGCGCCAGCTGCCGTCCTTGTGCTGCATCCGGTGCTCATGTTGGTAGCTCGGCACATGGCCGTGCAAATGCGCCTGAAGCGCCGCCATGGCATCGGGCAGATCTTCCGGGTGCACGCGGTCCTTCCACTCGTCGAGGCTGTCGCCGATCTCATCGGCACCAAAGCCGAGCATGTTCTTCCATTGCGGCGAAAAATATACTTTTTGGCTACTCACATCCCAATCCCACAAGCCGTAGTCGCCGCTCTCGAGCGCATAGCGCCAACGCAGTTGCGCCGTGCGTGCGGCCAGCGCGGTCTGTTTGTCGGCAGTAATGTCAGTCGTGGTGCCGACCATGCGGGTGGCACGCCCGTCTGCATCGCGGGCGACGGCACGGCCATGCACGCGAAACCAGCGGTAGGCATCGCATTCGTCACGCACGCGGTGTTCGCATTGCCACAAGGTGCTTTCGCCGCGCAGGTGAGCGACCAGTGATTCGCGCACATAGTGTGCGTCGTCGGGGTGCACGCGCGCGAGCCAGACGTCGATCGTGCCACCCGAGGCCCACCCCGACTTCTCGGCAATGGGCGCGGTCTCATTCGAATGCTTGATGCGCACACCATTGGTGTCCGCCGACCACTCCCACAGGCCGTGACCGGCGCTTTCGATGATCGACAGCCAGTGCTGCTGTTCCTGTTGCGCTTCCGCCGCCTGCGCTACCGCTGTCGTGCGCTCGCTGATGTCCTCGATGACCGCGACGTAATAAGGCGCCGGCCCACTCGCCCCGCTCACCGGCGCGACCACGAGACGCACCCACACCGGGTGGCCATCGCGATGCACATAGCGCTTCTCGGTCACATACAGCGAAGATTCCCCATTTTCCATGGCCTGCCGGGCAGCCAGGTCGCGCGGCAGATCGTCCGGATGGGTAAACGCGGCGAAACTCTTCCCAAGCAACTCGTCACGCGAGTAACCGAGCATTTTGCACAGCGTGGCATTGACCCAAAGCCAGCGACCGTCGGGCGCGATGTGCGTCATGCCGACCGCCACCTGCTCGAAGGCGGATGCGAAACGCGCCTCGCTCTCGGCGAGCGTGCGATCGCGCACCGCCGCCTCGCGCATGCCAAACACGTCAGACACCCAGCTGCCGATCGGCACGCCGGCACAGACCAGCAGCGTCAGCACCAGCCAGGACACGTCACCATTGCTGTGGCCGACGTCGAGCCAACTGTGCGCAAGCCAGACAACAAGCACCAGCGCCACGACCACGCCGCCGACGATCATCAGCCGCATCAGGAAGCGCGACACGTCATCGTCTCCGCACCGGCCGCATCGCGCGCTGGTAAGACACCGGCCACATCAATTCAACTGCCATCAGGCTTTCTTCACTCGAGCTACCCCCCGGATTGCGGCCGGCAGAGAAATTCGGTTTGCGCAACCGCGGCAATCCGGTTGGCGATACAGCGCGATTAACGACACCGACAATGCTGCCTTGAGCAGCGTGCCCACCGTGCACTAGCCGCGCGCCAATGTCATGGTGCACCGCTATAATTGCGCGCTTTCGCATATGGCATCCGATTCTGGCATGGACCTTCTGTTACTGAAAGCTGCGATCCTCGGCGTGATTGAGGGGCTCACCGAGTTCCTACCGGTGTCGTCCACAGGCCACCTGATCATTTTTGGCGACTTGCTGGGCTACACCAACGCGCACAGCAAGGTGTTCAAGATCGTCATCCAGCTCGCGGCGATCCTTGCCGTGTGCTGGGACTATCGCCAGCGCATCACGGATGTGGTCAGCGGTCTGGGCAGCGATCCGGAGGCGAATCGCTTTACCGGCCACCTGATCGTCGCCTTCCTGCCGGCGGCGGTGCTCGGCCTGCTGTTCTACAGCATCATAAAAGGCTATCTGTTCAATCCGCTCACCGTGGCCGGCGCGCTGGTGGTCGGCGGACTGTTCATCTTGTACATCGAGAAGCGCGCCTACCACCCGCATATCGACACCGTCGATGCAATGGACTGGAAAACGGCGCTCAAGGTCGGCTTTGCGCAATCGCTGGCGATGTTCCCCGGCGTCTCCCGTTCCGGCGCAACGATCATGGGCGGTCTGGTGTTCGGGCTGTCCCGGAAGGCGGCGACCGAGTTCTCGTTCTTTCTTGCCATTCCGACCATGCTCGCCGCCACGGCGTACGACGTCTACAAGAACTGGGCGCTGTTGCGTCTCGACGATCTGCCAGTATTTCTCGTCGGCTTCGTCTTCTCATTCCTTGCCGCGATGATCGCCGTCAAGGCCTTCATCCGCTTCGTGTCGCACCACAGCTTCGTCGCCTTTGCCTGGTACCGCATCGTGTTCGGCATTTTCGTGCTGCTGTCCTGGCAGACTGGCTGGGTGAGCTGGAACGGCGGCTGATCGAAAAGCCGGCGCTGCTGAGGTAGCATGCGGGGATGATCCTTTATCTCCACGGCTTCCGCTCCGCACCCGCCTCGATCAAGGCCTCGCGCCTGCGCGAACACATGGAGGCACGCGGACTCGGCGATCGTTTCTGGTGTCCGCAACTCCCCGTATCGCCGCGGGCCGCGGTCGAACTCATCGACGCTCAGATCGCGCGCTGCAGCACCCCGCCGACGCTGGTCGGCAGCTCGCTGGGCGGCTATTACGCCACCTCGCTGGCCGAAAAGCATGGCTTGCGCGCGGTGTTGGTCAATCCCAGCGTGTATCCGTATGTCACGCTGGCGTCCTACGTCGGGCAACAGACCAACCTATATACCGACTCACCGTTCGAATTCGCTGCCGACGATGTCGACGCATTGAAGGCGATCGAAGCGCCCGCGATTACGCGGCCGGAGCGCTACTGGCTGCTGGTTGAAAAGGGCGACGAAACGCTCGACTACCGCGAGGCCGTAGCGCGCTATGCCGGTGCACGCCAGACGGTGCTCGAAGGTGGCGATCACGGTTTCTCGCGTTGGACAGATTACCTCGACGGCGTGCTCGAATTCGCGGGCATCGCGCCGCCGTGAGCGACGATTTCGACGCGATCCGTTTCAAGGCCATGGAGCGCGCGGGCTTTAACCGCATCGCGCGCCAATACGATGAAGCGGCGCATCTGCGCGCCAGCCTGCAGGACGCGCTGATCGAGATCGCCGCACCGCAGCCCGGCGATGTCTGGCTCGACGTGGCCAGCGGTCCCGGCCTGCTGGCGCGCGCGCTGGCGCCGCGCGTGTCGCCGAGCGGACGCGTGCTGGCGACCGACATCGCCGAGTCGATGCTCGCTCATGCGCGCGCCGCCACCGCCGCCGCGCCACTGCCGATCGATTTCGTTACTGCCGACGCCGAACACATGTGTATGCGCGACGCCGCCTTCGACGGCGCGACCATCGGCCTCGGCCTGTTCGCCTTTCCGCACCCCGAACGCGCGCTCGCCGAGGTGCATCGCGTGCTCAAGCCCGGCGGCCGGCTGGTGCTCTCGGTATGGGGCGCACCGGGCAGCGTGCCGCTCATCGAGCGCGCGCAGCAGTGCATTGCGCGCCATCTGCCGGCGCCGAAAATCAAGCGGCCGTCGGTATTCCGTTTCGGCGAGCGCGGCGTACTCGAGAGCGCGCTGGAGCACGCCGGGTTTTCGGCCGTGGCGATCACGCCGCACCCTTTCGACTGTCTCTTTGCCGACGCCGGCGCGTTCTGGGACGCCTTTCTGTCACTGGCCGGCGGCGCCACCGAGGCGTTGTCGCGCCTGCCGGACGCCACACAGGCTCATCTGCGCGCCGCGGTGGCTGACGAACTCAACGATTTCGCGCAGGCCGCGGGCTACCGCGTACCTGCAATGACCCTGATCGCACGCGCGATTCGGTGAGCGACGACACCCGCCGCGGGATGCAGGCGGCCACGGCCGCGTTCATCATCTGGGGTCTGGCGCCGCTCTATTTCAAGGCAGTGGCGAGCGTACCGGCGAGCGAGATCGTCGCCCACCGGGTGATCTGGTCCTTCGTTTTTCTCACTGCGTTGCTGATCGGGCTGCGTCAGTTCGACAATGTGCGCACTGCGCTGCGCAATCGGCGCCTCATCGCGTTGCTGTTCTTCACCGCCCTGCTCACCGGTTCGAACTGGCTGGTTTTCGTGTGGGCGATCACCCATGACCGCGTACTCGAGGGCAGCCTCGGTTATTTCATCAACCCGCTGGTCAGCGTGCTGCTTGGCCGCCTGTTTCTCGGCGAGCAGTTGCGCCCGCTGCAGCGAATCGCGGTGGCAGTGGCTGCGGCGGGCGTCGGGTGGCGCATCCTTGCGGTGGGCGAGCTGCCGCTGATCGCGCTCTTCCTCGCGCTCACTTTCGGCCTCTACGGGCTGCTGCGCAAGCGCACGCCGATCGACGCGGTGAGCGGCTTGCTGATCGAAACCACGCTGGTCATGCCGCTGGCCATCGGCTGGCTGGTGTGGCGCGCGCACAGCGGTCAGATCAGCTGGGGCGCCGACATGTCGGTCGACGGCCTGCTGCCGCGCTCGGGCGTGCTCACCGCGGTGCCGCGGAAGCTGTTCGCGGTGGGCGCGCGCCGCCTGCCGCTGGCGACCGTCGGCTTTCTGCAATACCTCGCACCCAGCCTCAACTTCCTGCTTGCCGTATTCATCTTTCAGGAGCCCTTCGACGCTGCGCGCCTGGGCGGGTTCGTAATCATCTGGTGCGCGCTGGCGATCTACTCGGCCGACCTCGTGCGCGCCAGCCGTCAGGCGCGCAGCGAGCGACATCGCCGCACACTAATCCAGTAAACTGGGCGGCCCGCCAAACATCGGTCCCATTAATGCATGTCCTCTATGAAGAGAGCGGCGCCTTCAAGTGCGGCTCCGTTCTTGTCGACAACGACAGCTCCCTGCAAATCGAAAACACCCACGGCAAGCGCATCAAACTCAAGAGCAGTCATGTGCTGCTGCGCTTCGATGCACCGGCCGCGAGCGAGTTGCTGACCCGCGCCGAGGCCGAGGCCGAGGCACTCGAAGTCGATTTCCTGTGGGAAGTGTGCGGCGAAGAAGAATTCCATTTCTCCGAGTTCGCCGAAGAGTATGTCGGCCATGCCCCGGACGCCGTGGAAGCGGCGGCCGTGCTGCTGCGGCTGCACTCGGCGCCGATCTATTTTCACCGCAAGGGCCGTGGACGCTTTCGCAAGGCGCCGGAAGACATCCTCCAGGCCGCGCTCGCCGGACTTGAGAAGAAGCAACAACAGGCGCTGGCCATCGAGCAGATGCGCGACATGCTGCTCGCCGGTCAACTCCCCGAGGCCTTCGACGGCCAGGTCGCGCAGCTGCTCTACCATCCCGATCGCAACCGCCTCGAAGCCAAGGCGCTGGAGGCCGCCTGCGTCGACAGCGGATCGAGCGCGGCGCGGCTCATGCTGCGCTGCGGCGCGCTCGGCTCGAGCTATGATTATCACTACGGCCGCTTTCTGTTCGAACATTTCCCCGAGGGCACGGCCTTTCCCGACATCGCGCTGCCGACGCCGCCCGATGATCTGCCGCTGGCGCCGGTGCGCGCGTTTTCGATCGACGACGCCACCACCACGGAAATCGACGACGCCTTTTCGGTGACCGCGCATGACGGTGGCGGCTGGCGCGTCGGTATCCACATCGCGGCGCCCGCGCTGGGCATGACGCGCGGCTCGGCCCTCGACCAGATCGCGCGCAAACGCCTGTCGACGGTGTACATGCCGGGCAACAAGATCACCATGCTGCCCGACCCGGTCGTCGATGTGTTCACGCTGCAGGCAGGGCGCGACTGCCCGGCGCTGTCGCTGTATCTCGATCTGCGCGCCGACCTCACGGTGGTCGGGCAAGAGACACGGCTCGAGCGTGTGCCGGTCGCCGCCAATCTGCGCCACCACGATCTCGAACCGGTGTTCAACGACGACACGCTGCTCGGCGAGGGGCCGGATTTTGCGTGGAAGCGCGAACTTACGCTGCTGTGGGAGCTGGCGACGATCATGGAAGCAGGCCGAGGCAAGCCGGCCACCAACCAGACGCAGACCGATTTCAGTTTTTCGGTGGATTGGAGTAGCAGTGACGACGACGGCCCGGGCATCGTCGGCATCTCGCAGCGCGTGCGTGGCGCACCGCTCGACAAGCTGGTCGCCGAACTGATGATCGTCGCCAATTCCACCTGGGGCAAGCAGCTCGACGAGGCCGGCGTGCCGGGCATCTATCGCGTGCAGGGTGGCGGCAAGGTGCGCATGGCAACCGCTGCGGCGCCTCACGAAGGGCTCGGCGTGGACTGCTACGCGTGGTCCAGCTCGCCGCTGCGCCGCTATGTCGATCTGGTCAACCAGTGGCAGTTGATCAGTGTGCTGCGCCGCGGCGAGCCGCCGTTTCCGCCCAAGTCGCAGGATCTCATGGAGGCGGTACGCGATTTCGACATCGCGTACAGCGCCTATGCCGAATTCCAGCGTCACATGGAGCGCTACTGGTGCATTCGCTGGCTGCGTCAGCGCGGCAGCGGCACCGCAACCGCACGCGTGCTGCGTGAAAACGTGGTGCGCCTCGACGACACGCCCTTCGTCTTCAAGGTCGCCGGCATGCCGCTGCAGATGCCCGGCGCGCGCATCCAGCTCGAAATAAAGGACACCGACCTGCTCGATGTCGACGTGCGCGCCCGCTTCGTCGCGGTGCTCGCCGAGCCCGACAGCGAACCGGCCGTCGAGGCGCGCTAGAATCCTCTGATGGCACCCCGCCTTCCGTCACCGCCGAAGATTCGCCCGCTGAGCGCAACCGCGGGCGGCGCGGGTCTTTCGCTGGGCGGCTCGGCGGTATTGCCGCTGGCCCTCGCGATCTCCTTTCTCGTTCATGCCGTCGTGCTCGCGGTTCAGTTCCGTTTTCCCGACATCGAGAAATCGCTCAAGAAGGACAGCGGGCTGGAAGTGGTGCTGGTCAATG
>CBDULG010000020.1:0-18593 GCA_965367985.1 uncultured Rhodocyclaceae bacterium | reverse complement strand
CCCTTGGTCGGTACAACCGAAATTTTGCCGCGCGTGGGCAAGCGATGATATTCGAGCGCTGCGGCGATGAAATCCTGATCCATGGTTTTTGTCTCTCCTCTTTCTTCGACGTTGATCGCCCAAAAACGAACACCACAAAACTATTCCTGCTTATACCGCCCGGGCGGGCGGGCGTGGCGCCGGACGACGATTCGCGGAGGAAAAGTCGCGCGCGGACGAACTCGGGCATTATGGCATGAAGCGCTTGCTGCGGCGGGAATCGACGGCGTCGGCAACGCCCCGCCAAGACGGCTTCGCTGGCAAGATATCGAGCTGCAACCACAAGGACATCATCAGGGGAGATCGCCGACATGCGACGTGTTGTGTTCAATCAGAAAGGTGGCGTTGGCAAGTCCACCATCGCCTGCAACCTCGCAGCGATCAGCGCCAGCCGCGGGCGTCGCACATTGGTCGTCGATCTGGACCCGCAAGGTAATTCGACGCGTTACCTGCTCGGCGATGCGACCGATGCGCTCGAGGCCTCACTCGCCGACTTCTTCGACCAGACGCTGAACTTCCGCCTCAACCCGAAATCGCTCGACGAATTTGTCGTCGCATCGCCCTTCCCGGGGCTGCACGTAATGCCCTCGCACCCCGACCTGGAAGAGCTGCAGGGCAAGCTCGAATCGCGTTACAAGATCTTCAAGCTGCGCGAGGCGCTCGACGAACTCGACGAGGACTACGACGAGATTTATATCGACACGCCGCCGGCGCTCAATTTTTTTACGCGCTCGGCGATGATCGCCGCCGACGCCTGCCTGATTCCCTTCGACTGTGACGATTTTTCGCGACGCGCGCTCTACGCGCTGCTCGAAAACGTCGAAGAGATCCGCGCCGATCACAACCGCGACCTGGCAATCGAGGGCATCGTCGTCAACCAGTTTCAGCCACGTGCCACGTTACCGCGCAAGGTGGTGCAGGAACTCATCGACGAAGGTCTGCCGATCATCGCGCCGTATCTATCGGCATCGGTCAAGATCAAAGAGTCGCACGAACAGGCCAAGCCGGTGATCCACCTCGACGCACGCCACAAACTGTCGCAGGAGTTCATCGCGCTGCATGACGCGCTGGCGCGCAAGGCTGGCGCTTGATTCAACTCATATTGCATATTGGCGCAAGCGTGTAGCCCTGCCGCCAATTGCGCCACGGAGGCGAGGGAAGCTGCATGACGACACATCGAATCCGCCTATGGGATTTACCGACGCGAATTTTCCATTGGTCCTTGGTGCTGCTCGTTACCGCTTCGGTGATCAGCGCAAAAATCGGCGGCAACATGATGGCGTGGCATGAGCGTAGCGGGCTGGCGATCATTGGGCTGCTCACTTTCCGCCTGGTCTGGGGCTTCGTCGGCTCGACCTACGCGCGCTTCGCCCACTTCGTGCGTGGGCCGCGCACGATCATCGCGTTTCTGCGCGGCCAATGGCACGGCGTCGGGCACAATCCGCTGGGCGCGCTGTCGGTGCTGGCCATGCTCGCGCTGCTTCTTGCGCAGGCGCTGAGCGGGCTGTTCGCTAACGATGATATTGCCTTCAACGGGCCGCTATATGCGCTGGTGAGCAAGGCCGAATCGAACACCCTGACCAGCTGGCACCATCGCGCCGAGTATGCGCTCTACGCGCTCGTCGGCCTGCATGTAGCGACGGTGGCGCTCTACACCTGGTGGAAAAAGGAATCACTCGTGCCGCCCATGGTGACGGGTACCAAGAAGGTGAATCGTGCGGAATTTCGCTCGGCCGCTGGGGGCGGAATCGTCGCCTTGACCTTTGCCCTGGCAATTTCCGGGACGGCCGTGTGGGCCGCTAACGGCGGCTTTGTCCCGCCGCCACCGCCACCGGTCACGACCCCGGCTTGGTAGGCTCCAAAAAAAAGGCCGTCCTGAAGGACGGCCTGCTTTAGAGGATTGGCGCGTCAATCCTCTTCAATCCGGTATTTATCGTGACAGGCCTTGCAGGCCTCGCCCACTTCACCGAACTGGGCCTTGATCATCGCCACGTCACCGGTATTCGCCACTTCTTCCAGTTTCGTCGCCTGCTCGCTGAAGTTCTTGGCGATTTTTCCAACTTCGTCCAGCTCATCGAAGAACTCGGGCTTCAGCCGCGTCTCTTTCCAGCCCTTGCCTGAGTCGGTTCCCGGCGCGTAGAGCGCCCCCATGCCCGAGTTGGCCGTCGAGGCGATAACGCGCGCAGCGGCAATCACCTGGTCCTTGTCATAAGGCACGGTTTCATCGACCACCTGCGCCTTGATCTTGCCCATATTCCAGGCCATGAAGGTATAGCCCGACTGGCGGAACTTGATCGACTCTTCCGCCTTTAACTGCGCGGTCGCGTTCGTCGCCATGGCCAACACGGCGACACCGACTACGGTGCTCACAAGCGCTTTTCCCATACAAGTTTCCCCTTGATAATCTAAATGATTTCCTACCGCAACCCCGCGCCCGTACCCGAGTCGCACGACTCAGAGGCGCAAGCGCTTGGCATCGGACGCGAGCGTACCTTTCACCAGCCAGGCTCCGCAACTGCGTCAGAGCAATGACAAATGCTATGACAGACAAGTTCCCGGCATGGCACGGGCGAATTCGCGACGGGCCGAACGCTCAGACCGGATCGAGTTTCGCCATGCCGAGCATCAGCCATTTCATGCCTTGCGGGCCAAAGTTGATCTGCACCCGTGCCTCGTTTCCGCTGCCCTCGGCGGCGACAATCGTGCCCACCCCGAAACGCGCATGAGTCACCGCCTGACCGACCCGCAGGCCGCCCAGATCGCGCACCGGTGCGGTGGCCGCCCGCGGTTGGCGACGCGGCGCTGCGGCGTAGGCGGCCTCGGCCGTCGCGCTGCGCGCCGGCTGCTGTGGCGTCAGCCATTTGGTCAGCTCGGGCGGAATCTCGTCGATGAAGCGCGAGCGCATGCAGTAGCGCGTTTGCCCGTGTAGCATCCGGCTTTGGGCGAGCGAAACGTACAGACGCTGACGTGCCCGGGTCACCGCCACATACATCAGGCGCCGCTCCTCCTCCAGCCCGTCGGCCTCACGCACGCTGTTCTCATGCGGAAACAACCCTTCCTCGAGCCCGCTCAGAAACACGACGTCGAACTCCAGCCCCTTGGCCGAGTGCACGGTCATGAGTTGCACCGCATCTTCACTCGCATCGGCCTGGTGATCGCCCGCCTCGAGCGAGGCATGGGCAAGGAAATCGGCGAGCAGGGGATGCGCGGGTGGCGGCTCGGGGACTTCGTTTTCGGCGACGAAGTTGGTCGCTGCGTTGATCAGTTCGTCGAGGTTTTCGAGCCGGTCGCCACCTTCCCGCGCCTTGAGGCCTTCATAGTGCGTGCGTAGGCCGGAGTGCTCGAGCACATGGCCAACCGCCTCGGGCAGCGGCAACACTGCGGTCTCGCCGCGCAGCCGTTCGATCAGTTCGACGAAGGCGCCGAGCGACTTGCGCGCCTTGCCGGTAAGGTGCGAAACAGTGGCGTAGAGGCTGCCGTTGTAGGTGCGTGCGGCGTCGCCGAGAGACTCCATGGTGCGCGCACCGATGCCGCGCGTAGGAAAGTTGACGACGCGGCCGAAGGCGGTGTCATCGTCCGGATTGGCGATGAGGCGCAGATAGGCGAGCGCGTGCTTGACCTCCTGGCGCTCGAAAAAACGCAAGCCGCCATAGACTCGGTAGGACACGCCGGCCGAGAACAGTTGATGCTCGAGCACGCGCGACTGCGCATTCGATCGATAGAGGATTGCGATGTCGGATCGCGCCATGCCATCGCGCACCAGCGCGCGCACCTCGTCAACCAGCCAGCGTGCCTCGTCGGTGTCGGTGAATGCTTCGTAGACCCGGATCGGCTCGCCTTCGCCCTGATCGGTCCACAACTGCTTGCCCATGCGTTGCGCGTTGTTGGTAATAATCGCGTTGGCCGCGTCGAGGATGTTGCCGCAGGAGCGGTAGTTCTGCTCGAGGCGGATCACGTTTTCGACCTTGAACTCGCGCTCGAAGGCCCGCATGTTGCCGACATCGGCGCCGCGGAAGCGGTAGATCGACTGGTCGTCGTCGCCGACACAGAACAGGCACGCCGGCGGCATCTCGCCGTCACCGCTGGCGAGCAGCTTGAGCCAGCGATATTGCAGCGTGTTGGTGTCCTGAAACTCATCGACAAGAATGTGCCGGAAGCGCCGCGTGTAATGCTTGCGCACCGGCTCATTGCGCGACAGCAATTCATAGGTGCGCAACATGAGTTCGGCAAAATCGACCACCGATTCGCGCTCGCACTGCGCTTCGTATGCGGCGTACAACTCGACGCGACGGCGGGTAAAATCGTCCCACGCCTCGACCGCGCCGGCACGCACGCCCTGCTCCTTCTGGCCGTTGATGAAGTGCTGCAGCTCGCGCGGGGGGAACTTTTCGTCGTCCACATTGAGCGCCTTGAGCATGCGCTTGATGGCGGCGAGCTGATCGGCCGAATCGAGAATCTGGAACAGTTGCGGCAAGCCGGCGTCTCGATGATGAGCGCGCAGCAGGCGGTTGCACAGCCCGTGAAAGGTGCCGATCCACATGCGGCGCGGATCGATCGGCAACATTGCCGACAGTCGCGCGCTCATTTCCCTCGCTGCCTTGTTGGTGAAAGTCACTGCCAGCACGCCGTGCGGCGTCACCTGCCCGCTGTGCACCAGCCAAGCGAGGCGCGTGATCAGCACGCGCGTCTTGCCGGAGCCCGCGCCGGCGAGAATCAGCGCATGTTGCGGCGGCAAGGTGACCGCGCGGGCCTGCTCAGGGTTGAGATTGGCGAGCAAATCGGACATTCGGACTTCCCTCTCTAACTATCGTGGCGCTCACCACGTTAAGACCGCCAGCAACTGCGATCTTGCACAAATTCTGGCGAATCGTAAATTTGTGCAACGCAACATATTTTTGCTTAATTAACAACATAAATGATCAAGAACACCTACAATCGAGTCGTTAGTCATTGCTGCAATGCAACAAATCAGGCAGGGTGATTGTCAACGTAAGTGTTATGGCGCCGCAAAAGCGGCCAAAGGATGAAAGTGATGAAAACGCCCAAACTAGTGCCCTGGTACGCCGCGAAAGCCGGCGTATCGCTCGACCGCGCCGAAGCGCTGTGGCGCAAAGCGGTGCGCAAAGCGACCGCCGACACCGGCTGGGTCGCCACCCCGGAATACTGGGATGCGACGATGAAAAACTTCCGCGCGCTGCTCGCCGAAGAGTCCAATACACTGTGCACTCCAGAACTTACCACTCTGGTGCGCCACTGGTCCCGCGTCATGCGTCTACCGCTGACGCTGGTTGAGGCCGTGACAGCTGCTTTCGCCGCACACTTGCGGCTCTATATCGGCCAAAGGCACAGCGTCGTTTAGCGCTCGGGACCGCGTCGACTGAGGGCGCGCCAACGTTTTCCCCCGTCTCCTCTCTCCTCGGTGGGGCACGGCATCCGGTCTCAGGCTGGATGCCGTTTTTTCGTTAGCGGCTGCCGTTTGCATCTGGCCTTCACTGTATACTGCGCCGTTTCGACCCGCCGTAGCCGACCACGCCATCATGCAGGACAAGTACCACGCCTCCGCCATCGAGACCGCGGCCCAGCAACATTGGGCCGAAGCGCGCAGTTTCGAGGTCGTCGAAGACACCGACCGCCCCAAATACTACTGCCTATCGATGTTCCCCTACCCGTCGGGCAAGCTGCACATGGGCCATGTGCGCAACTACACGATTGGCGACGTGATCAGCCGGGTGCAGCGCATGCGCGGTTTCAATGTGTTGCAGCCGATGGGCTGGGACGCCTTCGGCATGCCAGCGGAGAACGCCGCGATCCAGAACAACGTGCCGCCGGCGAAGTGGACCTACGCCAATATCGATTACATGAAGACCCAGCTCAAGCGCCTGGGTTTCGCCATCGACTGGTCGCGCGAGCTGGCCACCTGCACGCCCGAGTATTACCGCTGGGAGCAATGGCTTTTTACCCGCCTGTATGAAAGAGGGTTGATCTACAAGCGCCTCGGCGCGGTCAATTGGGACCCGGTGGACGAGACGGTGCTCGCCAACGAGCAGGTTATCGACGGGCGCGGCTGGCGCTCCGGCGCGCTCGTCGAGAAACGCGAGATCCCCATGTACTACATGAAGATCACCGCCTATGCCGACGAGTTGCTGAGCGCGCTCGACGATCTGCCCGGTTGGCCCGAGCAGGTCAAGCTGATGCAGAAGAACTGGATCGGCCGCTCCGAAGGCGTCGAGGTGCACTTTCCCTACGACGCCCAGAGTATCGGCCACGACGGCGTGCTCAAGGTGTTCACGACCCGCGCCGATACGCTCATGGGCGCCACCTACATGGCCGTCGCAGCCGAGCATCCGCTGGCCACGCAGGCCGCCGGCACAAATCCGCAAGTCGCTTCCTTCGTCGACGAATGTCTGCGTGGCGGCGTCGCCGAAGCAGATCTGGCGGCGCTCGAAAAAAAGGGCATGGGCACCGGCCTGCAAGTGATCCATCCGCTCACCGGCGCCGCGTTGCCGGTGTGGGTCGCCAACTATGTGCTCATGGGCTACGGCGAAGGTGCGGTGATGGCTGTCCCGGCACATGACGAACGCGATTTCGCCTTCGCCACGCAGTACGGCCTGCCGATCACGCAAGTGATCGCATCGGACACCGGCAGCTACAATGAAATCGCCGCGCCGTGGATGGACGCTTATGCAGAGCACGGCACACTGGTCAATTCGGGCAAGTACGACGGTCTCGACACCGCGGCCGGCAGTGCGGCGATCGCCGCCGATCTCGCCGCCAAGGACCTCGGCCAGGCGCGCGTCCAGTTCCGACTGCGCGACTGGGGCATCTCGCGCCAGCGTTACTGGGGTTGCCCGATCCCGATGATCCACTGCGCCGCCTGCGGCGATGTGCCGGTACCCGACGATCAACTGCCGGTGGTGCTGCCCGAAGACGTCGAGATCACCGGGCGCGGCTCGCCGCTGGCGAAGATGCCGGCGTTTTACGAATGCGCCTGCCCGCGCTGCGGCGCGGATGCCCGCCGCGAGACCGACACCATGGACACCTTCGTCGAGTCGTCCTGGTACTTCCTGCGCTACGCCTGCAGCGACAACACGGGCGCGATGATCGATGCGCGCGCCGATTACTGGATGGCCGTCGATCAGTACGTCGGCGGAATCGAACACGCCATCCTGCACCTGCTCTATTCGCGTTTTTTCACGCGCGCGATGCGCGATCAGGGCATGGTCAGTGTGTCCGAGCCATTCACCAATCTGCTCACCCAGGGCATGGTGGTGGCCGAAACCTACTACCGCCAGACCGACGACGGCAAGAAGCAGTGGATCAATCCTGCCGACGTGGATATCACGCGCGACGACAAGGGCCGCATCAGCGCCGCCACCTTGCGTACCGACGGCCGTCCGGTGGTCATCGGCGGCACCGAGAAGATGTCGAAGTCGAAGAACAACGGCATCGACCCGCAGGCGCTGATCGACCAGTATGGGGCCGACACCGCGCGCTTCTTTACCATTTTTGCCTCACCGCCCGACCAACAGCTCGAATGGTCGGATTCGGGCGTCGAGGGCGCGCACCGCTTTCTGAAACGCGTATGGAGTCTGGGCCACCGCTTCGCCAGCGAGATTCGCGCCGCGCTGCCCGCCACGCGCGCCCTCGGCGCCGGTCCGTTGCCCGACGCGCTGGCGGCCGTGCGCCGCGAAATTCATAGCCATCTGAAACAGGCCGAGTACGACCTGGGCAAGCACCAGTTCAACACCGTCGCCTCGGCTACCATGAAGATGCTCAACGCGCTGGAAAAGGCGCCGGCCGACGATATTGCTGGGCACGCCGAAGTCGTCGACGAGGGATTGTCGATCCTGCTGCGCGTACTCGCCCCGATCACCCCGCACATCGCCCACGCGCTGTGGCGCGAGTGCGGCTTTGGCGACGACATCGTCGACGCGCCGTGGCCCGAAGTCGACCAGGCGGCGCTGGCGCAGGATGAAATCGAACTCGTGCTGCAGATCAACGGAAAGCTGCGGGGCCACCTCAACGTCGCCGCCGATGCTGCACGCGAGACCATCGAAACGGCGGCGCTGGCGCACGAGGCGGCGAAGAAATTCATGGACGGCAAACCTGTACGAAAACTCGTCGTGGTGCCCGGCCGTCTGGTCAATATCGTCTGCTGACCGTTTTGGGAGGCGCCATGTTCCGCCTGCTGATCGTCCTGTTGGCCGCCACCGCGCTCGGCGCGTGCAGCGCGCGTGCCTGGTACACCGGCCTTCAGGAGGCCGAGCACCAGCGCCAGGCGAAGACGCCCGGCGCACCCGAACGCACCACGCCCGACGTCCCTTACGACCGCTATGAGAGCGAGCGCAGCGGGACGACGACCGGAGACACACAATGAAGCGCCTCACCCGCCGCCGCCTGCTGCTCGGCGCGCTCAGCGCCACCACGTTGTCCGCGTGCGGCTTTCGCCTGCGCGGCGCCATCGAAATGCCGTTTTCGTCGGCCTTTGTCGACGGCAACCCCAACGACGCGCTGATCTCCCGCCTGCGCCGCCAGTTGCAAAGCAACGACGTCACGCTGACCGATACCGTCGCGGCGGCCGAGGTGCATATCCGCGTTCTCAGCCTGCGCAAGGAGCGCGACATCCTCAGTCTCAATTCCGCCGGCAAAGCGCGTGAGTACCGGCTGTTCTACCATCTCGCCTATGCGGTCGATCGTGGCGACGGCACCACCCTGCGCACCCCTGACAGCATCACCATTCGCCGCGACGTGACCTTCAACGAAAACCAGTTGCTCGCCAAAACTGAGGAAGAGGCGGTGCTCTACCGCGATATGGAAGTGGATCTGGTGCGCCAGCTCATGCGCCGACTCGCTGCGATCAAGGTCGACGCCCCCGCGCGTCAATGAAGCTCACACCGGATCGCCTTGCGGCGCATCTGGCAAAGCCGCTCAACGCGCTGTACATCGCGCACGGCGACGAGCCCTTGCTGGTCGCCGAAGCGGGCGACGCGATTCGCGCCGCGGCGAGGTCACAAGGCTTCGACGAGCGCGAAATCCTCGTCAGCGGACCGGGCTTCGGCTGGGAGACGCTGTTCGAAGCGACCGGCAATTTGTCGCTGTTCGCCAGTCGCAAGCTGATCGATCTGCGTATTCCCAATGGCAAACCGGGCAAAGACGGGGGCGACGCGCTAAAACGGCTTGCCGAATCCAGCGCCGCGGTGGCGGATGATGTAATCACCCTGGTGACCCTGCCCGAGCTCGACTGGGCGACGCGCAAGACCGCCTGGTTCACCGCGCTCGGCAAGCACGGCGTGCTGATCGAATGCAACGCACCGCCGCGCGCGCAGTTACCCGGCTGGCTGGCGATGCGACTGGAGGCGCAGCAGCAATCGGCATCGCCCGAGGCGCTGGCCTTCATCGCCGACCATGTCGAAGGCAATCTGCTCGCCGCACATCAGGAGTTGCGCAAACTCGCGCTTTTGCACCCGCCGGGCGCGCTGGACACCGGCGCGGTGCGCGACGCCGTGCTTGATGTCGCCCGCTACAGCGTCGATGGCCTGCGCACCGCATTGCTAGAAGGCGACGCGGCACGTTGCAGCCGCCTGCTGGAGGGACTCGAAGGCGAAGGCACGGCCCCACCGCTGGTGCTGTGGACACTGGCCAACGAAATCCGCACGCTGGCCCGCCTGCACGCGGCGCGGGCCGGTGGACAAGCGCTGGCCGGCGCACTCAAGGCCGAGCGGGTGTTCGACGACGCCCACCGTCGCAATGTCCAGCAGGCGCTGACACGTCTATCGCCGCCAGCGCTGCGCGCAGCGCTGGCGCACGCAGCACGCATCGATCGCGTCATCAAGGGGCTGGCGCGCGGCGCGGTATGGGACGAATTCCTGCGCCTGGCGCTGCGCCTGTGCAGCACGGCGCGACGCTGACGTCGCTCGGATGGGGCACGCGGCGGGCTTTGCCGCGCTGCGCAGCCTTGGGTTAATCTGTTTGTTTACTCACTGACCCCGGCCACGGCCATATGGACATCGAAGCCTACATGCACTCCGTCGGCACACAGGCGCGCGCCGCCTCGCGGCGCATCGCCGCTGCATCGACCGACGCCAAGAATGCGGCACTGCA
Source organism: uncultured Rhodocyclaceae bacterium (assembly GCA_965367985.1). Taxonomy (GTDB): domain Bacteria; phylum Pseudomonadota; class Gammaproteobacteria; order Burkholderiales; family Rhodocyclaceae; genus Nitrogeniibacter. Next base: position 8,453 of record CBDULG010000020.1, on the reverse strand, counting down.
CGCCATCGCGCGCCGCCTGCGCGACGCCCGCGAGACCTTGCTGAGAGCCAACCAGACGGACCTTGCGCAGGCCGAGCGTGACGGCCTGCCGCCGGCAATGATCGATCGCCTGACACTCGACGCGGCCGATATCGAAGCGATGGCCGAAGGACTCGAACAGGTCGCTGCCCTGCCTGATCCGGTCGGTGAGATGACCGACATCAAGCGGCGACCGAGCGGCATCCAGGTGGGCAAGATGCGCGTCCCGCTGGGCGTTGTCGGCATCATCTACGAGGCCCGGCCGAACGTCACCGCCGACGCTGCCGCGCTGTGCCTCAAATCGGGCAATGCTGCCATCCTGCGCGGCGGCAAGGAAGCGATCCAGAGCAACCAGGCGATCGCCGCCTGCGTGCGCGACGGCCTGCGCGAAGCCGGCCTGCCGGAGACCACGGTGCAGGTCATCGAGACCACCGACCGCGCCGCAGTCGGCCACCTGATCACCCTGCCGCAGTTCGTCGACCTCATCGTGCCGCGCGGCGGCAAGGGACTCATCGAGCGCATCTCGCGCGAATCGCGTGTACCGGTAATCAAGCACCTGGAAGGCAACTGCCATGTCTACGTGCACGCCGAGGCCGATGCGGAAAAGGCGCTGGCGATCGTAGACAACGCCAAGACGCAGCGCTACGGCACCTGCAACACTGCCGAGTCGCTGGTGATCGATGCTGGCGTGGCGGCCTCGCTGTTGCCGCGCATCGCGACGGCACTGGCGGTCAAGGGGGTCGATTTGCGCTGCTGCAAATCGAGCCTGGCGATTCTGCGCGCCGCCGAGATCGACAGCACCCGGCTGCACGCCGCGCAGGAGAGCGACTGGTCGGAGGAGTATCTCGGGCCGATTATTTCGGTGAAACTGGTCGAAGGGGTCGACGAGGCGATTGCCCATATCACCACCTACAGTTCGGGCCATACTGAAAGCATCGTGACGGAGAACTACACCGTCGCCATGCGCTTTCTGCGCGAAGTGGATTCGGCCTCGGTCATGATCAACGCATCGACGCGCTTTGCCGATGGATTCGAATACGGCCTCGGTGCGGAGATTGGCGTGTCGACCGACAAGTTTCACGCGCGTGGTCCGGTCGGCCTCGAAGGACTCACCAGCCAGAAATGGATCGTTTTCGGCGACGGCCAGATTCGCCGCTGAGTCAGTTGCCGAATCGTTTTTCAAGAAACCGAAAACTATTTGCGCGCTGCTCGGCGCCCGCTTCGCTGCCGTGCCGAACTCGTCGGCGCGACGGCCGCGCCGTGCTTGAAGCGCCCCCCGGCGCCGCGCACAATGGCACATCATGTGTTCTCTTCGATTCTCCACCATCATCAGCGCGCCGTTCGGCGCACTTGGCGTGCGTGCCGGTGAAAGCGCCATCGAGGCAATCGAGTTCCTGCCGCCGGGCACGCCGTCGATAGCGCCAGACAGCGCGCTGGCGCGGCGCGCCGCAGATCAACTGGCGGCATACCTCGACGATCCGCGCAGCGGGTTCGACCTCCCACTCGAACCCGCTGGAACCGCTTTCCAGCGCCGCGTTTGGCAGGCCATCAGCGCGATCCCCTGCGGCGCGGTGCGCGCCTATGGCGAGGTCGCCCGCGAACTGGCCAGCGCGGCGCGCGCCGTCGGACAGGCCTGCGGTGCCAATCCCTATCCGATCGTCGTGCCCTGTCACCGCGTGGTGGCGCAAGCCTCGCTCGGCGGCTTCGCGCACGCGCGCGGCGGTTTTCTCCTCGACACCAAGCAATGGCTACTCGTCCACGAATCGCCGGTGTAACCGCGCTCGAGCCCGCCGTCGAGACCGATCTGGACGATTTTTGCGATAGCTTGTGGCTCGAAGACGGGCTGGCGCGCAACAGTCTGGATGCCTACCGGCGTGACCTTGCACGTTTCGCGCGATGGATGCACAGCGAACACCGTCAGCCGCCCTGGGCGGCATCGACGGCGCATTTACAGCGCTATCTGGCCGAATTCAGCCGCCAGGCGAAGCCCTCGAGCCAGCGCCGTTTGCTAGCCGCCTGGCGGCGATATTTTCAGCACAAGTTGCGAGAGGGCGGCGTTTCCGCCGACCCGACAACACAGATCGACCCGCCGCTGCCCTCCCCACGATTTCCGAAGACTCTGAGCGAAGCGCAGGTCGACGCGCTGCTCGACGCACCCGACACCGACTCGGTACTCGGTGTGCGCGACCGGACGATGCTTGAACTGCTTTATGCCACGGGTCTTCGCGTGTCCGAATTGGTAGGTTTGCGCCTCTTCGAGATCAGCCTTAACGACGCAGTCCTGCGGGTCATTGGCAAGGGCGCTAAAGAGCGCCTCGTGCCCATGGGTCAGGAGACGATCGACTGGCTGACGCGTTACTTCGCCGACACACGCCAGGAAATTCTCGCTGGCCGAAAAAGCGACGCGGTATTCGTCACCGTGCGCGCCAGTGCGATGAGCCGGCAAATGTTCTGGCGCCTCGTCAAACGCTATGCGAGCGCTGCCGGCATCAGCGGGGCGAATCTATCGCCGCATACACTGCGTCACGCATTCGCCACCCATTTGCTGAATCACGGTGCCGATTTGCGCGCGGTGCAGTTGTTGCTGGGTCACGCGGATATTTCGACCACACAAATCTACACGCACGTGGCACGCGCGCGGCTCAAGGCGATCCACGCAAAACACCATCCGCGCGGCTAGATAATCCGATGGCGAAGAAATGCCCCGATACACCGGCGACGCGCCATTTGACCCGGCATGGCGTCGAATTCGAAGCTTACCTGTACACCTATCAGGCGCACGGCGGCGCGCGCCTTGCCGCGCGCGCGCTCGGCGTTGCGGAGCATGCGGTGGTAAAAACCCTCGTGATGGAGAATGAATACGGCAAGCCACTGCTCGTGCTAATGCATGGTGATCAGGAAGTTGCAACGAAAAAACTCGCCACAGCGATCGCCTGCAAACAAGTACGTCCCTGTACGGCGGATTCGGCAATGAAACACACCGGTTATCAATTGGGCGGCACATCACCGTTTGGCACGCGCAAGCCCATTCCCGTTTATTTTGAAGCGAGCATTCTCGAATTGCCGCACATATTTATCAACGGTGGCAAACGCGGATTTCTCGTCAAAATGGCGCCTCAACATATCGTCGAAATACTCGACGCGACTGCGGTCAGCGTCGCCCGCTAGGCGTGCCGCAGCGCAATTCACGCGTTGCGGCGCGCTGCCTCGTGGAGAATACACACGAGAAAATTCCGTAAACTATTTGCATGCAACAAAAACCTGATGGCACAATAAGCGCCGATTCATTTCGATCGTATGGTTTTCATTCATTACGAAATAGTTTCACTGCAGGGTTTCATTGCAGATCACGTAACGCGTTTTACCCAGGGCACCTTGAGCCCAACGAACCAACACCAATAAAGGCCTGACATGGATTCAAAGCTCAGCGACATGACCGTGACCGAATTGAAACGCCTGCGCGGAAAGGTCGATGCAGAAATAAGGCGCCGGGATGAATCGGCGCGCCGCGAGGTCTTGCGTAAATTCAAGAAGATCGCGGCGGAGCATGGCGTCGAATTAAACGATGTGCTGCCTGACGCGAAGTCCGGTGGTGGCCGCAAGCCAATGCGCAAACCGTCGCCGACCAAGGGCCGCAAGGTGCCAATCAAGTACCGCAATCCCTTCGACAGCACGCAGGGCTGGACGGGGCGCGGGCGCAAACCCCGCTGGGTCGAAGAATGGCTGGCGGCTGGGAAATCGATCGACGAATTGCTGATCAAGTAACAGCGCAAATAAAACCGCGGCACCCGCGGTTTTATCTCAGCTCAGTTCAGGAAACTCGCCGGATGCCCGGCAGGGTAGGCGACCGCTGTCCAAACGACGCCCGGTCACGTCTCTGGATATTTTCGTCGCCGCGCGCCGCTTATTCCGCGTCCAGCCGGCTGTGTTCATCGCGACCGCGCTGAATGTATACTCCGACGCGCCGTACGCCCTGCATCACGCCAATTTTGGCGACGCGCAGTTTGACCCACGGCACTTTGAATTCGTCGAATAAGAGCGAGACGACATATTCACCGAGCGTCTCGACGAGGTTGAATTGCCGCTGCGACAGTTCCACGCGAATGCGTTCGACGACCTTGGCGTAATCGACGGTATCCTCGAGACTGTCGCGCTCGGCGGCCGCATCGGGCACGCCAAACGTCAGTTCGAGTTCAAGCGGCTGTCGTTTGACCTGCTCACGCGGATAGACGCCGACCTGCGCATCGACGCGCAATTCTTCGATGAAAATGAAATCCATGCCCGCTCTCGACTAGAATTGCCTGCATTCTAGCCGAACGCGGCAGCTTCCCCGGAACACGGCCGACTCGAAATGACCCTTACGCTGCTCGTTTTCTCGTTGCTCGCCTACCTGATTGGCGCCATTCCGTTCGCCGTGGTGACCAGCCGGTTGCTCGGGCTTACCGACCCGCGCAGTTACGGGTCAGGCAACCCCGGAGCGACCAACGTGCTGCGCTCGGGTAACAAACTGGCGGCGGCACTCACGCTGCTCGGCGACGCGGGCAAGGGGTTGGTCGCCGTGTGGGTGATGGCGCGCTGGGGCAGCGATACGTCAGTTGCGATCGCGCTGGCCGGTCTCGCCGCCTTCGTCGGCCACATCTTCCCGGTGACTTTGGGGTTCAAGGGCGGCAAGGGCGTCGCCACGGCGCTCGGTGTACTCGCAGCCTATGGCGGCGGCCTGGTATCGATCTGTGTCGCCGTGTGGCTGATGGTGGCGACCATGACCGGCTATTCATCGGCCGCAGCGATTATCGCCGCGGTCGTCGCGCCGATCGCGGCGCATCAACTGATCGGCGCACCCGCAATCACGCTTGCCTGCCTCGTCATGGCCATCTTGCTGACGTGGCGCCACGCCGAGAACATCCAGCGGCTCTTGAGCGGCACCGAACGCAAGTTCGGCGAAAAGAAGTCGGCGTGAGCCGCGCCGTCTCAGGCGCCGGGCGCGCTGAGCGTAGCGAGCGCCCAGCGCGGATGAACATTGACACTGCGCGCGCGGCAGCCCGCACCCCCCTCGCGCATGCGCAGCGCCCCGGCAAACGCGATCATTGCGCCGTTGTCGGTGCACAGCGCCGGCTCGGGATAGAAAACGCGCTGAGCGCGGCGCGAGGTCGCCCGCGCCAGCCGCGTTCGCAGACAATGGTTGGCGCCGACACCGCCGGCAACCACCAACTGCGTCAGGCCGGTCTGCTTGAGCGCCTTGAGTGACTTGGCCGTCAAAACGTCGACTACCGCCGCCTGGAATTCGGCAGCGAGATCCTCGCGCGCGACCGCAACATCTCGCAGGGCCGTCATCACGGCGGTCTTGAGTCCGCTGAAACTGAAATTAAGATCGCCCGAATGGAGCATCGGTCGCGGTAGCCGAACGCGTCCCGCTTCGCCGGCGTCCGCCAGCGCGGCGAGCGCCGGACCGCCCGGATAGGACAGCCCCATCAGCTTGGCCGTCTTGTCGAAGGCCTCGCCTGCCGCGTCATCGACCGACTCGCCCAGCAAGGTGTACCGCCCGACGCCTGCGACCTCCATCAGTTGTGTGTGCCCGCCCGAGACGAGCAAGGCAACGAATGGAAAGTCGGGTGCATCGTCCGCGAGCAAGGGCGAAAGCAGGTGACCTTCAAGGTGATGGACGGGGAAGGTCGGCACCTCGAGCGCGGCGGCCAGCGCCTCGCCGGTACCGGCCGCGACGAGCAGTGCGCCGGCCAGCCCCGGCCCTGCCGTGTAGGCAATCGCGCTGATCCGTTCGAAGCCGATGCCGGCCTCCGCGAGCGTCTCCCGAATGAGGCGCGGCAGGCGGCGAACATGGTCGCGCGAGGCAAGCTCGGGCACCACGCCGCCATAGGCCGCATGCAGGGCGACTTGCGAATGGACGCGATGCGCCAGCAGTCCGCGTTCGAGATCGTACAGCGCCACGCCCGTTTCATCGCATGAACTCTCCAGCCCCAGTACGATCATTTGCATCCTCATTCGTGTCAGCGTAATTCTATCGCTTCCACCGGCGCCAAACGGACGAACGCGCGAAGCTCCATTCTGGCAAGTGCTTGGCACGGGGGCCGGAAGGACTTACAATCGCCTGTTTTCCATTTAGTTATCTACGTAAGGAACAGGGAATGCCGGGTATTCGCGTCAAAGAAAACGAGCCGTTCGAAGTTGCCATTCGTCGCTTCAAGCGTACGATCGAAAAAGCCGGGGTGCTCACCGAGTTGCGCTCCCGCGAGTTTTACGAAAAGCCCACGGCAGAGCGCAAGCGCAAGCTCGCCGCCGCCGTAAAGCGCCATCACAAGCGCCTGCGCAGTCAGACACTGCCCCCCAAAATGTACTGAGCTGCCGCCCGCGCCGGGCCGCCGCACGGGCCTGCGAGACGCAGCGGAAGTTTCACAACATACGGGCCGCAATCTGCGCGTCACGCGCGCGATCGAGCACCCACCCGTCGGCCGCCGGTTCACAGCGCGCCTGCAGCACAGCACCACGACACGCGCATCCGGCATTGCGCGCGTCGTGGTTTTTGCGTTTAGAGATCAGGAGAATTCGATGTCACTCAAGGCCCGCATTCAGGACGACATGAAAGCCGCGATGCGTGCGCGCGAAGCCGAACGGCTTTCCGCAGTGCGCTTTCTGCTCGCGGCGATCAAGCAAAGGGAAGTCGACTCTCAAACCGAACTCGACGATGCCGGAGTGACGACAGTAATCGAAAAACAGATCAAGCAGCGGCGGGATTCCATCGAGCAATACGAACAGGCCGGCCGCGAGGACCTCGCCGCAAAAGAGCGCTTTGAATTGACGGTACTCGAAGCCTACATGCCGCCCGCGCTGTCCGACGCGGAAATCGACGACGCCATCGCCAAGGCGATTGCCGACAGCGGCGCGACGACGCCGGCCGACATGGGCAAGGTCATGGGTCCGCTGAAGGCGGCACTGGCCGGCCGTGCCGACATGGGCGCAGTGTCCGCACGCGTCAAGCGCGCCCTGGCCGGCTAGCCGACCGCAAATTCTGCCCCGCCGTGATACCCCAGGCATTCATCCAGGATCTGCTGGCGCGCGTAGACATCATCGATGTCATCGAGCGCCACGTGCCGCTCAAAAAACAGGGCGCGAACTACTTTGCCTGCTGCCCATTTCACGGCGAGAAAAGCGCCTCCTTCTCGGTCAGCCCGAGCAAGCAGTTCTACCATTGCTTCGGTTGTGGCGTGCATGGCAGCGCGATCGGATTTCTCATGGAGTACAGCGGCTTCGGCTTTGTCGAGGCCGTGCATGAGTTGGCGCGCATGGCGGGCGTCGATGTACCGCAGGAGGCGCACAGCGCGCACCCTCGCGAGATCGCACCGCGCCCACTCACCGACTTGCTGGCACGCGTTGCACGCTTCTACCGCGAACAACTCAAACTCAGCGAGCGCGCTATCGCCTATCTCAAAGGGCGCGGCCTCACCGGGCAAATTGCCGCGCGTTTCGGCATCGGCTATGCGCCCGACGGCTGGCAATCACTCGACCACGTCGTCGCCGACTACAACGACGCGTCCTTGCTCGACGCCGGCCTGGTCATCGAAAACGACCAGGGCCGCCGGTACGACCGTTTTCGCGACCGCGTGATGTTTCCGATCGTCGACCTACGTGGCAACGTCATCGGCTTTGGTGGACGCGTGCTCGACAGCGGCGAGCCGAAGTACATCAACTCACCGGAAACGCCAGTGTTCGAGAAGGGTCGCGAACTTTATGGCCTTTACCAGGCGCGCCAGGCGATCCGCAGCGAGAATTCGGTGATTGTGGTTGAGGGCTACATGGACGTCGTTGCGCTCGCCCAGCACGGCGTGCACAACGCGGTAGCGACGCTCGGCACGTCGACCACGCCGACCCACATCCAAAAGCTCTTTCGCCAGGCCGACCGCGTCGTGTTTTGCTTCGATGGCGACGCGGCCGGACGCAAGGCCGCTTGGCGCGCGCTCGAGGCTGCACTGGAACCGCTCGACGACGCCAAGCAGATCGGCTTTCTGTTTCTCCCGGAGGGGCACGATCCCGATTCGTTTGTACGCCACGAGGGTGCCGAAAACTTCCGCGGAAAGGCGGCACAGGCCACGCCGCTGACCGAATTCCTGCTCGACGCATTGAGCCGCGACAACGACATGAGCACGGCCGAGGGCCGCGCGCGATTTGCCCACGACGCCCAGCCACTGGTGCTGCGCGTCGGCGCCGCGATGTTGCGCATGCAACTCGTCAAGGCGGTGGCGCAGCGCTGCAAGCTCAGCGAATTCGACCTCATGCAGGCGTGGGGACTGAAGGCACCGGCGCCCTCGTTCCAGCAAAGCGCCGGCAGGGCGCCTCGCGGGGCACCGCGGCGCCCGCCGTCACCGCTTGAACGCATATTGCTTCGCATCGTGTTGCAACGTCCGCCGTGGGCGGCGCGGCTGCCG
>CBDULG010000019.1:0-18773 GCA_965367985.1 uncultured Rhodocyclaceae bacterium | reverse complement strand
TCAATGTATGGCACCGATGGAACCTTGAAGGACATTTCTCATCTTTCGCTCTACGGTAACCGGTTTGGCGTACCCGTTGTCGGCGTGCCGGAACCCAGTTCCTTCCCGCTGGTCGCTCTTGCGCTCGGCTTGCTCGGATACGCGCACGTGATTCGCCGTCGCGGTAACGTGTAGCACTTAGCTCGCCTCTGCAAGAGGCCATGCGTACTGAATGAAACCCCGCTTGTCGGGGTTTCATTTATTTCAGCACTCGCGATCCCTAAGGGTGCTTTGGGCCTTCGCCTCGTGTGCCTGAAAAAAATGGGAATACGGGGTCACGTCGTGAAATCCAACATTTCGTCGCATCCTCCGCTTGCGTCTAAGCCATCGCGCTGAGGGCGCCGATCCGCCCCGATCAGCGCGCGTAGACGAATCCCGTCGAAGCGAGAACGAACGGACAGCGCGATCCGGCACGCAGGGACCTCCTGCCGCCGAAGGCGCTGCAATGCTCTGTCCCGGCGGGACCTGTGACCGCGTCGGCTGATCGCGAAATTTCATGTCGACCCATCATGTTACGGTTCGAAGGCCCCGGTCGCTGGGCTGCGGGTTATATTGTCCTGCTATGCGTCGCACGGTATTGCGATGCGCTAATAACGATCTGGCCAGCATCGTGGGTGCCGGGGCGGGTTACTTCAAGAGGCTGAAAAAATGGATCTGGTCAAAACGCTCGCAAAAGTCGCAATGGGGGTGATCCTTGCGCGGGGCGTCGGGAAAATGGCGAATGGTGGGCGCGACAATTCTGGCGAAATAGGTGCTGATCGGTCGGGCGGTGGTGGCGGGCTCGGCGGTCTGCTCGACGGGCTCTCCGGCGGCGGACAGACGCAGGGCGGTGACGTGACCGGGGGGCGCGGCGGCCTGGGGGGGCTCGGTGGTTTGCTGGACGGACTTTCCGGCGGCGCACAGCGGCAGGGGGATGGCGTGTCCGGAGGGCTGGGTGGCCTCGGCGGTTTGCTCGGCGGATTGCTCACCGGCGGTCGTAGTGGCCAGTCCAGCGGTGGTGGACTTGGCGATATTCTCGGCAGTGTTCTATCGGGCGGCGGTGGCGGTTCCGGTGGCGGGCTCGGCGGATTGCTTGACAGCCTGGGTGGGGGCGCGGGGCGTCAGGGCGACGGCTTGGGGGGCATGCTGAACCAAGCGCTGGCCGGGGCATCCGTTCCGGAAGCATCTCCCGATCAGCAGCATCAGGCTGAAATCCTGCTGCGCGCCATGATCAACGCGGCAAAGTCGGACGGTACGATCGATTCGGCCGAGCAGAAGAAAATTCTCGAACAACTCGGTGACGTCACGCAAGAAGAGATCAGCTTCGTGCGCACGGAGATGGCACAACCGGTCGACGTCGACGGATTCGTCCGCAGCGTTCCGCAGGGGCTCGAGCAGCAGGTTTATCTGATGTCGCTGCTCGGCATCGATCTGGATTCGCAGGCTGAAGCCCAATATCTGGACCGGCTCGCGAAAGGCATGGGACTCACGCCGGATGTAGTCAACCAGATTCATGCACAGGCCGGTGTGCCGGCACTTTACCGGTAAGTCATCCAACGCAGCGTGGGGCTAGGCGTTGCCCACGCTGCGGTTCGTGGGATCAGTCTTGGAGCGTTCAGTCTTCAAGGCAGACATAGCCATCGACGGCCATGTTGATCTGCATATCGTGCGGGTAATCGGGTGCGGCGTTGATGCATCCCTGAATGAATATTTCGGCTTCATACACGCCGCGGAACACGCCCTTGGTGGCTTCGCCGCTGTCCGGCGTGGATATCTCCTGGAAACTGCTTTGCACGTCTCCTCTGCACAGCTTGGTTTCAAGCTTCGGTTTCAACGGAGCAACTCCGATAAATCGCGAGTTCAACGAGATCTCCGATTGTTCGAAGTCGTCGCAGACGATCCGATGGTCGAATTGATGATCGAGTTGATCGTCGCGCCCGACGTCGGCATTCGGAATCCCCGACAACGCGCATGTGAGTTTGCGCGTCCTGCCGCGTCCTTTGGTGGCAATTCTGAGTTCAGCAACACCCAAGGTAACGGGTAAGGGGCCGGCGAAGGCGACTGCATTGTTGTTGATCTCGCCATCCACATAGGCCAGGGTGCCCGTAGTGCATTTAGGCTGTGCCGCCTGACCAATTGAGCCTGTGAAAGCGAAGCAGAGTGTCGCTGCGACCGTCAGAAACTTTGTCATGATCTATCCTTGCTCGGTTGATTGGCGCGATAGCGCGCTGACATAACGTTACACGATGTAACAAGGATATTATGCACGGTGAGTTGGGATACTTCCTGAAAAATTGGCGTCGGCAAATTCGGGGCGCGTCTTGAATTAACGCAGTTTGTTGCGCGCCGTGCCCAAGCAATGACGCTCGACCGGTTTGCATCGGTCGAGCGTCATGTTGTGCGTTCAGCGACCCGCGCCAACGGGCCGCATGCTCACGCAGGCGTGTCTACTGCCGGGGCCTCAGGCTCTTCCGGTTCCCCCTGTTCGTCCGGTTCGTCGCTCGATTCAATATTCTGAATCACCGGCTTGGCTTCCAGCGCCGAGAGTGCTTGTTGAGTGAAGAAGCGCAGGCCGAGCTCCGGGCGGTAGCCGTGGATTTCCTTCACGTCGAGCGCGCGCATGAAGGTGACAATCTCCTTGCTGAGCACCTGGCCGGGGACGAGGATCGGGAAGCCGGGCGGGTAGGGGATGACGAAGGTGGTGGACACCAGTTCGCGGCCGCTGGCCATTTCCTTTTCGATCGAGCGGCCCTCGATGGGCAGGTATTCGCATTTGCTCTCGTCATAGGCGAGGAAGAACGCCGAGCGGATGTCACCTTCCGGCGTGCCGTTGCCGGAGCTGATGCGGAACGCATCATGGAAACGGCTGAAGTCGGGCAACGGCGGCAGGTCTTCGCGCAGCGCCTTGACCCTGTTGTTGAAGATCTTCTTCTCGACGTTGCTGGCGTCATCGAGGCGGTCGTCGAGTTCGCGGGCGACCTTGACGAGGACTTCGATGAGATAGGCCACGGACGAGCGGGTGGTGCCGATGTTGGTCATGAACAGCACGGTGTTGCGCGAGGTCTTGTTGATCTGGATACCGTGGCGGTCCATGAGTATCTGGTTCTTGAAGGTGTCACCGTCCCACCCCGAGCCCGACACCGACAGCGTGACCCGCGTGGCGTCGAGCACGAACTCGTCTTCGCTCCACGCTTCCATGATGTCGCTCCACCCACGTTCGGGATCCCAGTAGCTCTTGATGCCCGACTTGCGGAATTCGGCGGGAATCATGTCGGAGACCACCAGCACCTTGAAATACTTGCTGATCAGCGGGTGATGGTTGATCGCCTTGCGCAGCGACATGGCCTGTTCGACCTGACGCTGGATGAACTCGAAACCCTCGAGCTCGACCTGGCGCCGGCCAATGTCGAGCGAGGCGATGATCTGGTAGTTCGGCGAGGTCGAGGTGTGGGTCATGTAGGCCTCGTGGAAGGCCTGTTCGACTTCGTCCTTGAAGTCCTGATCATGCACATGAATCATCGAGCCCTGGCGCAACGAAGTAAGCGTCTTGTGGGTGGACTGGCATGAATAGACGCGCACGCGGACCTTGTCCGGATCGGGCATGAGCCGCGTCTTGAGCAGCGTATCGTCGTCTGCATCCGCCATTTTCGCCTTGTATTTTTCGTACGCAGCGCGATATTCCGTGCTGCGGTAGCGCGCGCGCAACTGGCTCGCGCAGTGCATGCCGGTGCGGCGCCGGTAGGCCGGGCCAAAGCGCGCGAAGGCGAACCATGCCTCGTCCCACAGAAAGACGAGGTCGGGCTTGATCGCCAGGCACTCTTCCATCACGCGTTCGACGTTGTAAACGATGCCGTCGAAGGTGCAGTTGGTGAGCAGCAGCATGCGCACGCGGTCGAGCTTGCCGGCGGCCTTGAGTTCGAGCAGGCGGTGCTTGATCTCTTTCATCGGCACGGCGCCGTACATCGAGTACTGGTCGAGCGGATAGCTGTCGAGATAGACCACCTGGGCGCCGGCCAGCACCATGCCGTAGTGGTGCGACTTGTGGCAGTCGCGGTCGACCAGCACGATGTCGCCCGGGCGCACGATGGCCTGCACGACGATCTTGTTGCAGGTCGATGTGCCGTTGGTGGAGAAAAAGGTCTGTTTCGAGCCAAAGGCGCGTGCCGCCTTTTCCTGCGCCTTCTTGATCGGACCGATCGGCTCGAGCAGGCTGTCCAGCCCGCCGGAGGTGGCGGAGGTCTCGGCAAGGAAGATGTTCATGCCGTAGAACTCGCCCATGTCCTTGATCCAGTGCGAGCGCGTGATCGACTTGCCGCGACTGATCGGCATGGCGTGGAACACGCCGGTCGGCTTGCGCGCATATTTGGTCAGGGCGTTGAAGAAGGGTGCCTCATAGCGGTCGGAGACACCGCGCAGGATGTTCAGGTGCAGATCGACATGGTCTTCCTGGTTGTAGAACACGCGGCGGCAGTTGCCCAGATCGGCACCGGCGATCTCTTCGACCGACTGGTCGGTGAACAGATACACATCCAGTTCCGGCCGCAGCGTGGCGAGCAGCCGGCATAGCTCGGGGCCATATTCCTTTGGTTCGACATCTTCGAGCGCCTGGTCGTCCATGCGTGTGCGGTAGCGGTGGAGGATGTCGAGCGTCTGTTCGGATTCCAGTTTGAGGTTGTTGCGCACCACCACCACCTGCACGTTGTGGTTGAACATCACGCCGATCAGGGCGTCGGTGAGGCTGGGCACGAACACCGGCTCGTAGACAAAGGGATCCTCGGGCCGGCGCACCGAAGCAATGGTGCGGCGCAGGTTGGCCTCCTGCATGGGCGAAAAATTGTCTACGTACATGACTTCAAAGTAGAGCACCTCCTTGCCGCGCGTCTCGTTCGTTTCGTCGTCGGGGCTGCCGTCGATCAACTCGTCCACATCATGGTGGTGCGGGTTTCGCCGGTAGCTGTTGCTGAGCAGCGCGCGGCAGATGTTGCGCACCGTGTTGGCGAGTGCCTCGACCCGCCCCTCGGCCAACAGGTCGATCAGGCGGTCGAAGGTGTAGTGGCCGGGAAAGGCCCAGTAGAGTTCGATCGGGCGCAATGCGTCCAGCAGTTCAGTGACCTTGCGCTGCGCCTCGTTGCGCTTGCGCTCCGACAGATCCTGGGTGAGCTGACCACTGGCGATCTTGAGTGCGGTCCATCGATCGGTGCGCAATTGGAGCGCGCTGTAGTACTCCCCCAGGGATTTCTTGGTCTTGCTCGATGCCTTCATTGTGTGTGTCTCCTCGCCGAATTTCTTTGTTTCGTGCAATTGCTTGACGCCGTGGCGTGCCCGCAAACGGCCTTAGACCGCGGGTGGGGCATGGCCGAAGCCGATGAGTCGTTCGCCTGGCGCAAAGTGCGCAAAGGACTGCGGCCATTCGCTGCCCGGCCAAAAAAAATTGGCCCGCCCTTCGGTCGGCCAGTAGGCCGCCGAATAGACCGTGCCGAAGCCGCGCGTATAGGCGCCCGAATAGATCGGTGGCCGCAGGAAGGCGCCGATCAACTCGTCCGCGTCCAGCTCGCTGTCCTGCAGCATGAGCAACAGCCGCCGGTGGCGCTCCACCGTGGCGGTCGCGCTGGCATGCTGATGCCATTCGATCTTGTGCTGGTGGTTGGTGGCCGCGGCGGTGCGCCGGATCTGGCCGCGTTTGCCGGGTGCGACATACACGGTGGCGAACTCGCCACGGTGATCGACCAGCGTTACGTTGTAGCTCATATGCACCGGGATGCGCGCCAGCGCCTTGGCCGCCTCGGCGGTGCGCGTGCAGGTTTCGAGCACATAGCGCAGCACCAGCGGCACGCCGAAGCCTTCACCGACCTCGCGCCGCCCGCCGAAGGACAGCGAAACCGCGAGGCCGTCCTCGTTCATGCCGTCGAGCAATCCCCAGATGCAGTCGCTCATGCCGATCACCTGGCGACCGTGCCACGCCGTTTTCAGGATCAGGCCTTCGCACAATTGCGGCGGGTAGTCGTAATTGCGCACCAGCATCGGATGTTCGCCCGGCCACACCGCCTGCGAGCAGCCAGTGACATAGGGCGGCGGACAGAACAGCGACAGGAAGCGTGCTTGCAGATCGCCGCCGCCGGCCAGCTCGACCAGTTTTTCGTAGGTCGGCATCAGCTCCGGCATGTGGCTGCGCAGTGCCCGCACGCAGGGCAGGTAATAGGGCCGGGCGGCGTCACCGCTCTGCAGATACCAGCGCTGGTACGAAGGCCAGAAAGTCTCGAACAGCCCCTGCCACACGGCGCCCGGCCGCGCTTCTTCGACGGCGCGAAAAAGCAGCGACTGGTTCTGGACGAAAGGCATGCGCCGTGTGTCCCCGTGGCGTCAGTTCAAAGAATCTTGAACGCGCCGGCCGTCGGTGCCGGCTCGGCCAACTCCTGCACGCTGCCCAGTGGGCGTCCCTTATAGAAGTTCTGGATGCCGCGAATCCAGTTCGACGCGCGCTCATTGAGATTGAAGTCGTCGGTCATCGAGCGGCCGCGCGTGATCAGGATGCCCAGATCGGCACCTTCGTAACGGTAGTCACCCGGGCCGGTGATGCGCAGCCAGAAGGCTTCTTTTTCGCTCTCCACCGCGAGGCGGTGATAGTCGAAGCGATGGAAGCTCACGTTGCCCGCGTCGTCCATGCGGTAGATGCCGGTTTCGGGCGCCTGGTCGACGATGTCGACGTTGTCCTCGGTGTGCTTCATCACCAGCTGGCTCCAGCTGTCGATGTACTTTGGATTCTTCCAGCGCTCGTTCATCGCCTCCACGTCGAGGTCGAAATCGGCGCCGCTGTATTCGAGCAGGTGGAAGAAGAACAGCGGCGCATCGGCATAGGCAAAGGCGGCGTGGTTGGTCATCGGACTGGCACCGCAGACGCGTGGGTTGAGTTCGCCGAGATAAACCTCGTCGGTGTCCTGGTCGATGAGGAAATCCAGATCGAAGTAGCCGCGGTAACCTTCCTTGAGCAGCTGGTTGCCAAAGGCGTAGGCGTAATCGCGCGCGGTGATGCGCGAGTTCTCCTTGAACGCGCCGGGAAAGACTTCGTTGCCGCACCAGCCGCCCTTGTAAGGGGTGAGATCCTTCTGGCCGACGATCTCGGTGAGCAGCGGGCCGACCACCGTGCCGCACTTGGTGACGCAGGCTTCGAGCGTACCGCCACGGCAGTTGATGCGCTTCATCACCTTGACCTCGGGGTCCTTGACGATCTCGTCGGCGTATTTCTCCCACTCCTCTTCATTGGAGATGAAGAAGGTGGTGTGACCTGAATCGCCGAACGCCGTCTGAATGACCAGATCGTTGCCGAGGCCGTGCTCTTTGGTGAGCTTGCACAGGTGTTCGTAGCTCTCCACCTTGGACAGCACGTTGGGTACGGATGGCACGCCGGCCTTGTTGCCGATGCGCACCGTTTCCATCTTGTTGTCGCAGCGCGTGCGCAGCTCGGCGGAGGGGAACCATATTTCGATGCCCAGCTCCTTGCACAAGGCTTCGGTCTTCTCGTCGAACATCAGGAAGATGGCGACTGGATCGCCACCGCGGCCCTTGATGTAGTCGAGCACTTCCTTGTGCTGCAGCATGTAATTGTTGATGTCTTCGATGCCCTCGAATTCGGGGTGCGGCTGTTCGCTCGGCACGAACACGTTCGGGTGGCGGCCGTCGAAGCAATCGATGTAGTTGATGTGCTTGAAGTGAGGCACCCGCTCGTCCATGCCGGCGAGATTGAAGTTGGTGGCGCTGATGAAATAGATCGGGCGCTCGTTGCGATGGAAGAACAGGCGCACGTCCGACATGCTGGTAATTTTTTCGCTCATTGTTTGTCTCCTTTCAGGCGCTTCAGTTTTGGTTTGCTGCCGTGTGATGCGGATGCCGAGCCAAGCGAGGGCAGCGATGATCAGGCCAAGCATCAAATACGATGTCACGTGGGTCTTCCTGTCCGCGCGTCATGGTGTGATCACACATCGGTCTGATGCACGGGGCGTTCCGCTTCGTATGCGCCATTTTCTTCGCGGGTCGCATCGAGGCGCACGACCGAGCCATCGGGCCCGGCAATCGTGCCCGCCGGCAGTTCAACCCCGGCGCGATTTCCGCGCGACGGTTTGATCAGCGGGCCGAGGCTTTGCAGGTAGCCGTCGATATCCCGGTTGGCGCCATAGACCGGAAAGTCGACCGGCCGGTCGCGGAAGCTCTTGAGGGTCTGGCCAAGACCGCGGATGCCCACTTCGCGCTCTCGGCGCACGCGTGACAGGTCGATCTCGACCGGGATCGTTTCCTCGCCGCCGCCCGCCTCGTGGATCACGTAGCCTGATGGCCCGACCACGATCGAGCGGCCCGTGCCGCAATCGCCGACGCCGTTGACGTCGAAAAAATAACACTGGTTGATGGTGGCGTTGGCGCGCGCGATCGGCAGCTCGACGTCGCGGTCGATGGTGTCGGTCATGGTCGGGTGGAGGATGCATTCGGCGCCCATCGCGACCAGCGTGCGGGTCGTTTCAGGAAACCACATGTCATAGCAGATGGAGACGCCGAAGCGGCCGACATCGGGCACGTCGAAAACGCAGAACTCGGTGCCCGGCTTGATCCCCGTCTCGTACGGCTGGAACGGGAACATCTTGCGGTACCGGGTAACGACGTTGCCGTTCGGATCGATCACCGGCGTGGTGTTGAAGATGTCGTCGCCGACACGCTCGAACAGCGAACCGGGCAGCAACCAAAGCCCGTGTTTGGCGGCCATCTGGCAGAACGACTGCTCGGCATCGCCGCCGGTGGGCTGGGCGTGGTAGGGCGCCGGCCCGAACGGTGCCAGCTCACTGAATACCACCATCTGCACCCACGGAAAACGGGCCATCAGGATGTCCAGCTTGCGCCCCATGGCGGTGACGTTTTCGTGCTGGGTGGAAATGTGCATCTGGATGCCGGCAATGGCAAACGGGATCATTCGGTATTTCTCCTCTTGCCCGCGTTGGCGGGCACGACTCGTTGGGTTGGATCTAAAAGGATGGCGGCGAGCACGCGCTCACCAGTTCACAAATTTCGTTGCCGAGGTTTCTGAAGCGATGCGGCAGGCGGCTGTCGAAATAATACGCATCGCCGGGTCCGAGCACGGCGCGCTGCGCGCCGACGGTGACCTCGATCGAGCCGCTGATGATGAAACCACCCTCCTCGGCATCGTGCGACAACATCGTCTCTCCGGTGTCCGCGCCGGGCGAATAGGTCTCGGTCATGATCTGCATGGCGCGCCCGGCCTGCGGCCCGCCGATCTGGCGGAAACGCACGCGGCCGTTGTCGAGTACGTTCAACTGCCGCGCGGCAAAGAACACCCGCGAGCCGGGGTGTTCACCGCCGGGCGAGAAAAATTCGCCGAGCGAAACCGGAAAGCCGTCGAGCACTTTCTTGAGCAACGCGACCGAGGGGCTTGTCTTGTCCTGCTCGATCAGCGAAATCATGCCATTGGTGACACCCGAGCGCCGCGCAAGCGCGCGCTGCGACAGCTTGCGCTGCTCGCGCAAGGCGCGCAGGCGTTGGCCAACAGTGGGCGAATCGGTGTCGGGATATGACCGATTCGACAGATCAGGCATCGTCTCGCGGCGTAGTGATCGGCTGGTTTCGTTGGCGGCGTGCGTCGTGGCCATCAACAGGCTCCGGGTCTCGCGGTGTGGCGGCTTTTCGTTGTCTTGCAGCGGGCGCGGTGGCCGGTTTCGAATACGGCGGCGACCGCGATCTTGATATGAGTGTTTAAGATACTTAACGCCAAGCAGCGAAAAAAAGCAAACCCGGATCGCGCTGCGCGAATTGGCAGTGAGTCGATTTTCGGCCGTCCCGGCGTGACTCATGCGGCAGCAGTTGCGGTGCCATCGGGCTGCGGGCGCCCGCTTGTCGGCGCGATTCCCGGTGACGCGGGGCAACTACACCCGTCGACCGTCGCCGCGCACCGCCGACTCGATCAGCCGCACCAGTTTGAGTGCGGGTGCCTCGATCTGCTCGGCCGGCACGGCGGCAAAACCGAGGTTCATACCATTGAGCCGGGTGTCCGGGTCGATCGAGTAGAGCGACATCGGCCGCACCACCACGCCCTGGCGCAGCGCCTCGGCGGCGAGCTGCACGTCGTCAATCGGCTGCTTGAAGCGGATTGGCAGGTGCAGGCCCGCCAAACCGCCGAAGGGCGTGGCGAGTTCGCCCAGGTGGGTGGAGATGACTTCGCGAAGGCGGTCGCGGCGCTCCTCGTAGATGCTGCGCATGCGGCGGATGTGGCTTGTGAAGTGGCCGGCGTCGATGAATTCGGCGAGCGCCGCCTGCTCCAGCAGGCGCCCCTCGCGGTAAAGCTCGGCATTGCCGGTGGTGAAGGCATCGACCAGATCCTCGGGCACCACCAGATAGGCCAGCCGCAGTCCGGGATACATGACCTTGCTGAAGGTGCCGACATAGATCACGCGCTGCGCCGCCGAGAGGCCGAACAGCGAGGCCACCGGATGGTTGTGATAGCGGATCTCGTTGTCGTAGTCGTCCTCGATCACCCAGATGTGCTGCTTCTCGGCGAACTCCAGAATCTTCAACCGCCGCTCGAGCGACAGCACGGCGCCGGTGGGGTACTGGGAGGAAGGCGACACGAAGATCATGCGCGGCGGCTCGCGCCAGTCGTCCTCGCGCGGCGCCATGCCGTCGGCGTCGACGGGAATCGGCTTGATCGCCAGATCGGCCGCGCCGAATACGTTGCGTGCGCCCCAGTAGCCGGGATCTTCCATCCAGACCGTGTCACCGCCGTCGCCCAGCATGCGCGCGCACAGATCGAGCGCCTGGTGCGAGCCGTTGAGAATGAGGATTTGCTGCGGCGCGCAGGCCATCATTCGCGTCACCCGCAGGTAGTCGGCCAGCACCGCTTTGAGCGGGCCGTAGCCGCCGTAACCGTATTGCGCGAGATGGCGCTGTTCGAGGCGCATTTGTTTCGCCACCAAACGGCGCCAGGTGGCAAATGGAAACTGGGTGACGTCGGGAAAGCCGGGCATGAAGGCGCCGGCCTGCACGCGGCTCGACAAGGCCTGTGCGGTAATGCGGTTGCCGCGCTGCGAGAGGCCGTCCTGACGCGTCGCGATCGTGCGCCGCGGGCGCGCTGGCGCAGCGGTCTTGCCGATCGCTTCGGAAACGAAGGTGCCGGAGCCGGGCTGGCTTTCCAGGTAGCCCTCGACAATCAACTGGTCGTAAGCGCGCACCACCGTGTTGCGGCCGATGCCCAATTCTGCCGCCAGCTGCCGGCTCGCCGGCAGCGCGGTTCCGGCGCTCAGGCGACGCTCGAGGATGGCCTGCCGGATACTCAGATAAAGCCGCGTGCGCTGACCGGAAGTGGCCCCGTGGCTGGCATACGCCTGCGCGATCAATTCGCAGCTCAGCCGGCTATCCATTGCAACGCAACATAAAGTGGACCCACAAAAATAAGTGAAATTGGTTCAACCGTGAGCCGATTTTATCGCCTACGATACGCGCGATAGTCTTGCAAGTAATTCTTGGCCAGGAAAAGGAACATCGCTTGCCGATCAACGGAGACATGCGGATGACCGAGCACGACGCCCGCCGGGCGGTACAAGAACCCCATGTCAGCTTTCGCCATGTGCAAAAGTCCTACGACGGCGAGACGCTGATCGTCAGTGATCTCAATCTCGATATTCAGCGCGGCGAGTTTCTCACCCTGCTTGGACCCTCAGGTTCCGGCAAGACCACCTGCCTGATGATGCTGGCCGGTTTCGAAACACCTACTGCGGGCGAGATTCGCCTTGGCGACGAGGTGATCAACGTGCTGCCGCCGCACAAGCGCAACATCGGCATGGTGTTCCAGAACTACGCCCTGTTTCCGCACATGACGGTGCTCGATAACCTGCGCTTTCCGCTCAAGGTGCGCAAGCTGCCTGCCAGCGAGGTCGATAGCAAGGCGCAGCGCGCGCTCGACATGGTGCAACTCGGCGCATTTGGCGGACGTTACCCGCAGCAGCTTTCCGGCGGTCAGCAGCAGCGCATCGCGCTGGCACGTGCGCTGGTGTTCGAACCGCAGCTGGTGCTCATGGACGAGCCGCTCGGCGCGCTCGACAAGAATCTGCGCGAGCAGATGCAGATCGAGATCAAGCACATCCAGCAAAACCTCGGTGTCACCGTCGTCTTCGTCACCCATGACCAGAGCGAAGCGCTCACCATGTCCGACCGCATTGCGGTGTTCGACAAGGGCGTGATCCAGCAGCTCGATTCGGCCGAGCAACTCTACGAACGCCCGGAAAATTCCTTTGTCGCCAATTTCATCGGCGAGAACAACGCGCTCGGCGGCGTGGTCACCGCGATCGACGGCGAACAGTGCGATGTGAAGCTCGATTGCGGCACGGTCATCCGCGCCAGCACCGGCAAGGTCGCCGTAGGCGAACGCACGCTGTTGTCGGTGCGCCCCGAACGCGTGGTGCTCAATGGCGAAGCGGCCGCATGCGGCAACTGCCTCGACGCGCAGGTCGAAGAATTCATCTACCTCGGCGACCAGGTGCGCATCCGCGTCGCGCTGTGCGGCAACTCCAATTTCACCATCAAGACCCCGATCTCCCGTGTCGACCATTTGATGCGGCGTGGGGACTCGATTCGCGTCGGCCTCGACCCGGCGCACATCCGTGCGCTGGATCCGATGCCGGCCGCGTGAAGCACGCAACTCAACACCAAAAATCCAGGAGGGTTGAACATGAAACTGATCAAATTGCTGGGCCATGGCGTCGCAGCGGCGCTCGCCGTCGCAGCCGGCAGTGCCACTGCCGACATTGTCGTCATCTCGTTTGGCGGCGCGAATCAGAAGGCGCAGCAGAAAGCCTATTACGAGCCCTTCAATGCGTCCGGCGAAGGCAAGGTCACGCCGGGCGAATACAACGGCGAGCAGGCCAAGATCAAGGCCATGGTTGAAGCCGGCAACGTGACCTGGGACGTGGTCGAAGTGGAATCGCCCGAACTGTTGCGCGGCTGCGAAGAAGGGCTTTATGAGCAGCTCGACTACAGCAAGATCGGCGACAAATCGGAATTCCTCGACAAGGCGGTATCGGACTGCGGCATCGGTGTCTTCGTGTGGTCCACCGCGCTGGCTTACAACGCTGACAAGCTCGACACCGCGCCGACTTCATGGGCGGATTTCTGGGACGTGGAAAAATTCCCCGGCAAACGCGGCATGCGCAAGGGCGCCAAATTCACGCTCGAGTTCGCGTTGCTCGCCGATGGCGTCGCGCCCGAAGAGGTGTATGAGGTGCTCGCCACCAAGGAAGGCGTCGAGCGCGCCTTTGCCAAGCTCGATCAGATCAAGGAGCACATCCAGTGGTGGGAAGCCGGCGCGCAGCCGCCGCAACTGCTCGCCTCCGGCGACGTCGTCATGAGTTCGGTGTACAACGGGCGCATCGCCGCCGCGCAGAAGGAAGGCAAGAACCTCAAGCTGGTGTGGAACGGCAGCATTTACGACGTCGACTCGTGGGCGATTCCCAAAGGTTCGCCCAACATGGAAGAAGCCTACCACTTCATCCGTTTTGCCAGCCAGCCAGAACCGCAGCGCGTCTTCTCGGGCGAGATTCCCTACGGCCCGACCAACGTCAACGCCGTGGAAGGTATCGACCCGGCGATCGCCGCCGACCTGCCGACTGCGCCTGACAACCTCAAGGGCGCACTGGCCAGCAACACCGAGTTCTGGGTCGAGCAAGGTGAAGATCTGGAGCAACGCTTCAACGCCTGGGCCGCGCGCTAAGGCGATCTCGCGCGCCTCGCCCTGGCGCGGCGCGCGCAGCTGAACTGAACGGACAACCTCATGGCCTCCGTCACCGAAACCGCAGAACTGCTGACCGCCGACGCGGCGGCGCCGTCGCTCAAGCAGCGCTTGCGCAAGGCCGAGCGGCGCAAGAAGCTGCTCTTCGGCGCGCTGATTCTGCCGCTGGCCATCTTCGTGCTGGTGGTTTTCGTGTGGCCGATCGGTTCGCTGATGATGCGCAGCGTCGACAATCCGGAAGTGCACGAAAATCTGCCGCGCACGCTCGCCGCGCTGAAACAATGGGATCGCCAGGGCGTTCCCGGTGACGCGGCGTTCGTCGCGCTCGGCGAAGAGCTGTTGGAGGCCAAGGGCAGCCCGTCGATCGCCGCGATCGCCAAGCGCCTCAATCGCGAGCGCACCGGCTACCGCAGCCTGGTCATGAAGACCGCGCGCAAGCTGCCGCTCGATGCGGGCGTGCCGGCAAGCGCCGGGCTGATCGAGATCGATCCGCGCTGGGGCGAGACTGTCACCTGGGAAGCGGTGCGCCGCGCCGGTGTACCGGTGACCGGTTTCTACCTGCTGGCGGCGGTCGATCGCACCGTCGACAGCGACGGCAACATCGTCACCCTGCCGCCCGAAGAAGCGCTCTATCTCGACGTGCTGGGCCGCACCTTCTGGATGAGCCTGCTGGTCACCCTCTTCTGCCTGCTGCTTGGCTTTCCGGTGGCCTACCTGATGGCCAATCTGCCGGCCAAGCACAGCAACAGTCTGATGATCTTCGTGCTTCTGCCGTTCTGGACCTCGGTGCTGGTGCGCGTCGCGGCGTGGATCGTGCTGCTGCAGAACGAAGGTCTGATCAACAAGTCGCTCATGGGGCTGGGGCTCACCGACGCGCCGCAGCAGCTGCTGTTCAACCGCATCGGCGTCTATGTGGCGATGGTGCACATTCTGCTGCCCTTCATGGTGTTGCCGCTGTATTCGGTGATGAAGGGGATCTCGCCGGCGTACATGCGCGCCGCCATCTCGCTGGGTTGTCCGCCGTTCAGCAGCTTCTGGAAGATCTACTTTCCGCAGACCTTGCCGGGTGTCGGCGCCGGATCGCTGCTGGTGTTCATCATGTGCATGGGCTACTACATCACGCCCGCGCTGCTGGGCAGTCCGCAGGAGCAGATGCTGAGCTACTTCATCGCCTTCTACACCAACCAGACCATCAACTGGGGCATGGCGGCCGCCTTGTCGGCGGTGCTGCTGGCAGCGACGCTGGTGCTCTACCTGATTTATTCGCGTTATCTGGGCCCGACGCGCGCCACCGCGCCGCAGGCGCGCTGAGGAGACCGACGATGCTGCAAGTCTATGCCTCGCCGCTGGAACGCATCTGGTATTACGCGCTGCGCGTCATTGTCGCGCTGGTGCTGCTGTTCCTGGTGCTGCCGATTCTCGTCATCGTGCCCTTGTCCTTCAATTCGGACAGCTTCCTGATGTATCCGATGTCGGGCTTCTCGCTGCGCTGGTACGAGGACTTCTTTACCTCGGGGCCGTGGCAGCAATCGCTGCTCAACAGCCTGATCGTCTCGCCGCTGGCCACCTTGCTGGCGATGATTCTCGGCACGCTGGCGGCGATCGGCCTGGTGCGCACGGATTTCCCCGGCAAGGCGCTGCTCACCGCGGTGCTGATCTCGCCGATGGTGGTGCCGGTGGTGATCGTCGGCGTGGCGATGTACATCTTCTTCGCGCCGCTCGGACTCACCGGCAGCTATGTCGGCCTGATCATCGCCCATGCGGTGCTCGGCGTGCCCTTTGTGGTGACCACGGTGGTCGCCACCCTGCAGGGTTTCGACTTCAACCTGGTACGCGCGGCGTCCAGCCTTGGCGCCAATCCGGTGGTGGCCTTCTTCAAGGTGACCCTGCCGCTGGTGGCACCGGGCATCATTTCCGGCGGGCTGTTCGCCTTCGCCATTTCCTTCGACGAGGTGGTGGTGACGCTGTTTCTGGCAAGTCCCGAACAGGCCACCCTGCCGCGCCGCATGTTCTCCGGCATCCGTGAGAACATCAGCCCGACGATCGCCGCGGTGGCGACGATCCTCATTGTGCTGTCCACGCTGATGCTGATTACCCTCGAGTGGCTGCGCCGCCGCAATGAACGAATTCGCGGCGAAAGCGCCTGATCTTCCTTCCACCCCTTAAGGACGAAAAATCATGACTCTCAAACTAAAAGACGCCGAACTCTTCCGCACCCGCGGCTACATCAACGGCGAGTGGGTCGACGCAGACGCTGGCGCGACGCTCGAAGTGCACAATCCGGCCAACGGCGAGTCGATCGGCACGGTGCCCAAGATGGGCCGCGCCGAGACCCGCCGCGCGATCGAGGCGGCGCAGGCCGCCGGTCCGGCGTGGCGCGCTAAGACGGCCGGCGAGCGCTCGAAAATTCTGCGCCGCTGGTACGAACTGCTGATGGCGAATCAGGAAGACCTCGCCGTGCTGATGACCACCGAGCAGGGCAAGTCGCTCACCGAAGCGCGTGGCGAGGTCGCCTATGCGGCCGCCTTCATCGAATGGTTCGCCGAGGAAGGCAAGCGCATCTACGGCGACGTCATCCCCGGCCATCAGCCCGACAAGCGCATCGTCGTCACCAAGGAGCCGATCGGCGTGTGTGCGGCGATCACGCCGTGGAACTTCCCCGCGGCGATGATTACCCGCAAGGCGGGCCCTGCGCTCGCCGCCGTGTGCACCATGGTGCTCAAGCCGGCCAGCCAGACGCCCTACTCGGCGCTCGCGCTGGCAGTGCTGGCGGAACGTGCCGGGGTACCCAAAGGCGTATTCAGCGTGGTCACCGGTTCGGCCGGCGACATCGGCGGCGAGCTCACCGAAAACCCGATCGTGCGCAAGCTGACCTTCACCGGCTCAACCGAAGTCGGCGTCAAGCTGGCTGCGCAGTGCGCGCCGACGGTCAAGAAACTGTCGCTCGAGCTGGGCGGCAACGCGCCCTTCATCGTCTTCGACGACGCCGACCTCGATGCCGCGGTGGAAGGCGCGATGGCCTCCAAATACCGCAACAGCGGGCAGACCTGCGTGTGCGCCAACCGCCTGCTGGTGCAGGACGGCGTGTATGACGCCTTCGCCGAAAAGCTCGCCGCCGCGGTGGACAAGCTCAAGGTCGGCAACGGCCTCGACGACGGCACCAGCCAGGGGCCGCTGATCGACATGAAGGCGGTGGAGAAGGTCGAGGAGCACATTGCCGATGCCGTCGGCAAGGGCGCCCGCGTGGTCACCGGCGGCAAGCGCCACGCGCTCGGCCGCAGTTTCTTCGAGCCGACCATCCTTGCCGACGTCACCACCGAGATGGCGGTGGCGCGCGAAGAAACCTTTGGCCCGGTGGCGCCGCTGTTCCGCTTCAAGGACGAGGCCGAGGCGATCCGCATGGCGAACGACACCGAGTTCGGCCTGGCTTCGTATTTCTACGCTTCTGGCATGAACCGGGTATGGCGTGTGTCGGCCGCGCTGGAATACGGCATCGTCGGCATCAACACCGGCATCATTTCGACCGAAGTGGCGCCCTTCGGCGGCGTGAAGTCTTCCGGCCTGGGCCGTGAAGGCTCCAAGTACGGCATCGAGGATTACCTCGAGATCAAGTATCTGTGCATGGGCGGCGTGCAATAACACCCGCCACCACGAATCAGGAGAGCAGCATGAACGCAATAGTCCAGCCGCAAGGCACCACCAATTCCGACGGTATGGCGCGGCGCGCCGCCGCGCTGCCGCGCGGCGTCGGCCAGGCCCATCCACTCGTCGCCAGCCGCGCGCTCAATGCCGAGCTATGGGATGTCGAAGGCAATCGCTACATCGACTTCGTTGCCGGCATCGCCGTTGTGAACACCGGCCACTGCCACCCCAAAGTGGTTGCGGCCGCGCAGGCGCAGCTTCCGCACTTCACCCACACCTGCTTCCAGGTGGTGGCCTATGAGGGCTACCTGCGCCTCGCCGAGCGGCTCAATGCGCTCGCACCGGGCGATGCGCCGAAGAAGACCTTCTTCGTCAACTCCGGCGCCGAGGCGGTGGAAAACTCGATCAAGGTCGCACGCGCCTTTACCGGCCGCCCTGGAATCATCGCCTTCAACGGCGGCTTCCACGGGCGCACCCTGCTCACCTTGGGCCTGACCGGCAAGATCGACCCCTACAAGCTCGGCGTCGGTCCGTTCCCCGGCGAGATCTACCACGCGCCCTTCCCCAATGAGGTGCATGGCATCTCGGTCGATGACGCAATTCGCGGCGTCGAGGCGCTGTTCAAGGCCGACATCGAGGCCAAGCGGGTAGCGGCCTTCATCATTGAGCCGGTGCAGGGCGAGGGTGGCTACTACCCGGCGCCCGCGGAATTCATGCAGCGCCTGCGTGCGCTGGCCGACAAGCACGGCATCCTGCTGATCGCCGACGAAATCCAGACCGGCGTGGCACGTACCGGAAAGATGTTCGCGATGGAGCATTTCGGTGTCGTGCCCGACATCATCACCATGGCCAAGGGTCTCGGTGGCGGCTTTCCGATTGCCGCAATCATCGGCCGCGCCGACATCATGGACGCGCTCAGCCCGGGTGGTCTGGGCAGCACCTATGCCGGTTCGCCGGTCGCCTGCGCGGCGGCGCTGGCGGTGCTCGACGTCGTCGAGTCGGAAAACCTCTGCAAGCGCTCGACCGAAATTGGTGAGCACATGCGCAGCCGTCTGCGCGATCTGTCCAAGCGGCAGAAGTGCATTGGCGATGTGCGCGGACTGGGCGCAATGGTCGCGCTGGAGCTTTTCCATGACGGCGACCACGCCCGCCCGGCGCCCGAGCTGGTCAAGGCGGTCGTCGCCGAAGCGCTCAAGCACGGGCTGTTGTTGCTCTCCTGCGGTGTGTACGGCAACGTGCTACGCCTGATGGTGCCGCTGACCATCGAACAGGCGGTGCTCGACGAAGGACTCGACATCCTCACCGCATCGATCGAAGCCGCCGCAGGCTGAACCGCGGG
>CBDULG010000018.1:0-18824 GCA_965367985.1 uncultured Rhodocyclaceae bacterium | reverse complement strand
GCAGTGCCGCCTGGCCACTCGCCGCTGCAATGGCGCCTACGCCGCCCTCGAGCGCCGCGATGCGCTCTTCGAGTACCGCATTGGTCGGATTTGAGATGCGTGAATAGACATGGCCGGGGCGCTCCAGATTGAAGCGCGAGGCGGCCTGTTCGGCGTCCGCAAAGACGTAACTGGTGGTGAAGTGAATCGGCACCGCCCGGGCGCCATGATCGCTGTCCGGACTCTGCCCTGCGTGCAGACTGAGTGTTGCCGGGCCGAAGAGGGGACGATAGGGCATGGCTTTGGCCAGATGGTGGGTGTAGGTCAGGCAGGCTCGGGCGGGTCGAGCATGGCTTCGATGTACGCAATGCGGTCTTTAAGCGCCAGCTTGCGCTTTTTGAGGCGGCGCAGCATCAGTTGGTCGCGCGTCGGCGTGTCGGATAGAAGATCGATCGCCGCATCCAGGTCACGGTGTTCCGCCTTGAGGCTCGCGAGGGCCTCGAGCCACTCGGCGGTTTCGTTAAATTCGTCGTGCATGGATATGCCAATGCCTCAAGCCAGCGCGCGCCACGCCGTGAACAGGTTTGAACCGCCGCTATGGTATTCGGCGCAATGGTGAAAGACAAATGCCGGCACTTGATGCGGCACTGCACAACCCCATATATGCCTTGACAGCCCCCTGCGACGGGCGGCACAAATCAGGAGGCACATCATGCAAGTCGTGTGTAACAACCCGGTTCTCTATGTGGTGGATTTTCCAGGCTTTGATGCGATCGAGGTAATCGACAAACGCATTGGGCGCGGTGCGGTGATCCGCGCGGCAACCGCGGCGCGTTTTCGCAGCGAACTGGCCAAGCTGGCGGCGTCGGAGGAACTGAGTGATTTTGACGACCTCATCGCCGACTATCTGTGCCTGTTCAATCAGCCGGCGGTCTATCACTGAACGCCGCCTTGCCCGTGCCGCGCGCGCTGACCTAACATGAGAAGTCCATGGTGCGCGCGCGAGTGATTGTCTGTGAACAAGGCCTTTACAAAGGAATCGGAAAGCGACGAGGATGCGCCGGAACTGCCGCCCGGGCCGCCCGGGCCGCCGCACGGCGGGCCGATTTACATGACGCGGCGCGGCTGGAACCTGCTCAAACGCGAGCTTGATTTACTTGTCCGCGACGAGCGCCCCAAACTCGTCGAGACCGTCGCCTGGGCCGCCGGCAACGGCGACCGCTCCGAGAACGGAGACTACATCTACGGAAAGAAGCGCTTGCGCGAAATTGATCGGCGCATCCGCTTTCTCATCAAGCGCCTCGAAAATGCGAGTGTCGTCGATCCGGCTGATCAGCAGTCGCTCGACCGCGTCTTCTTTGGCGCCACCGTCGTGATCAGCGACGACGCAGGACAAACCGAGCAAACCTACCAGATCGTCGGCGTTGACGAAGCCGACGCCACTGAGGGCCGCATCAGCTGGATATCTCCGCTGGCCAAGGCCTTGCTGAAGGCACGCGAAGGCGATGTGGTGACCTTCATGAGTCCCGCCGGGGCGCGCGAAATCGAGATATTCGAAATTCGCTACGTGTAACGCCGACGCGGTCCCGTGTGTCCATTGAACATCGAAACCGCAGTTAACCGCTTGCCGGTCCTGGCAAGTCATTGAGCGAATTGACTGTTTCGCGTTCGACGGCGATCACTCGTTGAGTGGGCGCGCTCCACGCCCGATTGCACGACCGGCGGGCCGCCTACCTGCGGTGCTTCATCTGGCCACTGAGGTAGCCACGAGACGCTCCTGCGTCCTTCTTGCGCCTTGTCAGACGACCCTCCAGTCGCACACTCGGTCGCGCCCCACTGGCGTTTCCAGGTTGAACGGTGCCGCGAGTCGCTGGTCGATACCACACGGGCGCCGACTTGCTGCACTGCACCAATTGCGATAGCATGACGAGTGGGATGGCGCTCTCGACACGCCGCGCTGGAGGTTTCAACGATGAATGACAAGGCACAACTGGTAAATCTCGACATAATCGACGATGTGTCGGAGGAACGCTGCGGCCGATTCGCAACGCATACGATGGATCGAGCGTTCAAGGCCAACTTGGCGCGCATGACCTTCGGCATCACGCCGGCCGGCCTCGCCAATATCTGGTTCGACTGGATGTCGCACCTGTCGATCTCGCCGGGCAAGCAGATCGAGCTGGTTGAAAAGTCGGCACGCAAGAGCGCGCGCTTTGCGCGCTACGCTGGCCACCTGGCGTTGCGGCCCGATACGCCGCCTTGCATCGAGCCCCTGCCGCACGACAAGCGCTTCTCGCACCCGGGGTGGAAGCATTGGCCGTACAACCTGATCTATCAAAGTTTCTTGCTCAATCAGCAGTGGTGGTATTGCGCGACGACGAATATCGATGGATTGAGCCCGGCGACCGAGGAAGTGCTCTTCTTCACCGCGCGGCAATTGCTCGACCGTGTCGCGCCGTCCAATTTCCCGTGGTTGAATCCCGAGGTGGCGCAGGCGACGCTGACGTCGGGCGGTATGAATTTGTTCCAGGGCTGGCAGAACCTCATCGAAGACTGGGAGCGCTCGGTCACCGGTCGCAAGCCTGTCGGTGCGGAGGCCTATGAAGTCGGCAAGAACCTTGCGGTCACCCCGGGCAAGGTGGTGTATCGAAATCGGCTGATGGAGTTGATTCAGTACACGCCGACCACCGACGAGGTCTACGCCGAACCGGTGTTGATCGTCCCTGCGTGGATCATGAAGTACTACATCCTCGATCTGTCTCAGAGTAATTCGCTAGTCAAATACCTCGTCGACCAGGGGCACACGGTGTTCATGATTTCGTGGCGCAACCCGACCTCCGAGTATCGCGACATGGGGATGCGCGACTACCGCCAACTCGGGCCGATGGCGGCACTGGATGCGATCGGGTCGATCGTGCCGAACACGAAAGTGCACACTGTCGGCTACTGCCTTGGCGGCACGCTGATGTCGATCGCCGCCGCGGCGATGGCACGCGATCGCGACGATCGCCTCGCCTCGCTGACGACCTTCGCCGGTCAGGTCGATTTCACCGAAGCGGGCGAGTTGATGATGTTCATCGGCGAAAGCCAGGTGTCGTATCTCGAAGACATGATGTGGGATACGGGATATCTGGATGGTGGTCAGATGGCGGGCGCGTTCCAGCTCTTGCGCTCGAACGACTTGATCTGGTCGCGCGTGGTGCACGAATACTTGCTCGGCAAGCGGCAGCCGATGAACGATCTGATGGCCTGGAACGCCGACCTTACGCGAATGCCGTATCGCATGCATTCGGAGTACCTGCGCCGGCTGTTCCTGAACAACGAACTGTCGCGCGGTATGTTCCGTGTCGATGGCCGGTCGATCGTCATCAGTGATATTCGCGTACCGATTTTCGCCGTTGGCACGGTGAAGGACCATGTCGCGCCGTGGCGCTCGGTGTACAAGATCCATCTGCTGGCCGATACCGACGAGGTCACCTTTCTGCTTACCAGCGGCGGGCACAACGCGGGTATCGTCAGTGAGCCGGGACACCCGCGGCGCACTTACCAGATGCGAACTCATCATGAACGCGACGCCTACATCGATCCCGAGACATGGCAGCGCAGTGTGCCGAAGGAGAAGGGCTCGTGGTGGCCTGCCTGGCAGAGCTGGCTGGCCGAGCGCTCGTCGGGCAAGGTGGCGCCCCCTGAAATGGGGGCGAAGGGCTATGCCGCGCTGTGCGATGCACCCGGAAGCTACGTGCATGAGTCCTGATAGATTTGAGTGGAGGTGTGCATGATTGAAGGCGGAACGTTTCTCGAGGGAAAGAAGGGCCTGGTTGTTGGCGTCGCCAATGCAAACAGCATCGCGTTTGGTTGCGCACGGGCGCTCCATCAAGCGGGAGCGGAGCTGCTGCTGAGCTACGGCTCGGCAAAGACGCAGTCTTATATAGAACCCTTGTTGCCCGAACTCGGAAACCCCGAGGCGCGCTTGTGTGACGTGCGTGATGCGGCGCAAATGGCGGCCTTATTCGAAATCGCTCGGCGCAAGTGGGGCAAGATCGATTTTCTCGTGCATTCGATTGCCTATTGCCCGCGCGAAGACCTGCTCGGCCGCGTGGCCGACTGCTCCCGCGACGGCTTTCTGACCGCGATGGAGATTTCATGCTTCTCCTTCATTCGCATGGCGCATCTGGCCGAACCGCTCATGCCGGACGGCGGCACCTTGCTGACGATGAGTTACTACGGCGCGCAGAAAGTCATTCCCAATTACAACATCATGGGTCCGGTGAAGGCAGCGCTGGAGAGTTCGGTGCGCTATCTGGCAGAGGAACTCGGCCCGCAGGGAATCCGCGTTCACGCGCTGTCACCGGGTCCGATCAAGACACGCGCGGCCAGTGGCATCGATCGATTCGAGGCCTTGCTCAACGCGGCCGCCGAGCGCGCGCCGGTGCGTCATCAGGTGACGATCGACGATGTCGGCGCGGTCGCGGCGTGCCTGATCAGCGATAGCGCGCGGGCGCTTACCGGTCACACCGCTTATGTGGACGGCGGCTATCACGTTCTCGGCTGAAGGTGCCTTCGCATACGTCCGGAAACGCCCCTGCCGGGGCGTTTTTCACGTGAGGGCTTGAAATCGGTGTGAGTGCCCCCATAACCCGGGAGTGAAAAATCCGATCCAGTGGAGACCATGAAATGTCCGGGGAAAACACCGCACAAGCCGAAAAGTTGAACTTTCAAGCCGAGGTGAAGCAGCTGCTGCACCTCATGATCCACTCGCTGTATTCGAACCGGGAGATCTTCCTGCGCGAGTTGATTTCGAACGCGTCGGATGCATGCGACAAGCTGCGCTTCGAAGCGCTCGACAAGGCAGAACTCTTCGAAGGCGACAGCGATCTGAAAATCCGCATCGGCTTCGACGCCGAGGCGAGGACGATAACCGTGAGCGATAACGGTATCGGCATGAGCCGCGACGAAGTGATTGCCAATCTGGGCACCATCGCAAAGTCCGGCACGCGCGAGTTCTTCGGCCAGCTGACCGGCGACCAGAAGAAGGACGCCCACCTGATCGGCCAGTTTGGCGTCGGCTTCTACTCTTCATTCATCGTGGCCGACAAAGTCACCGTGCGCACCCGCCGTGCGGGTCTGCGCGCCGAAGATGGCGTGCAGTGGGAAAGCACGATCAGCGGCGACACCGCGGGCGAGTATGCGATCGAGCCGATCGAAAAGGCCGATCGCGGTACCGAGATCACGCTGCATCTGCGCGAAGATCAGGACGATCTGCTCAACGGCTGGCGTTTACGCGAACTGGTGCGCAAGTACTCGGATCACATCGTCCAGCCGATTGTTATGAAGAAGGAGGAATGGAACGAGGAGAAGAAGGCTCAGGTCGCGACCGACGAAGACGAGACCGTCAATCAGGCGAGCGCGCTTTGGGCGCGGCCGCGCAATGAAATAACCGACGACGAGTACAAGGCGTTTTACAAGCATGTCGGCCATGATTTTGGCGAACCGCTGGCTTGGACCCACGCGCGTGTCGAGGGCCGGCATGAATATACGCAGTTGCTCTACATTCCCTCGGCAGCCCCCTTCGACATGTGGGATCGCCATGCACGCCACGGCATCAAGCTGTATGTGCAGCGTGTCTTCATCATGGACGACGCCGAAAAGCTCATGCCGGCGTACCTGCGCTTCGTTCGCGGCGTGGTCGACTCGGCCGACCTGCCGCTCAATGTGTCGCGCGAAATCCTGCAGGAATCTAAGGACATCGACACCATCCGGGCCGGCTGCACCAAGCGCATTCTCGGCATGCTCGAAGACATGGCAAAGAACGATCCGGAGAAGTACGCGACCTTCTGGGAGGCGTTCGGGCAGGTGTTGAAGGAGGGCGTGGGTGAGGATTTCGCCAACAAGGACAAGATTGCCGGGCTGCTGCGCTTTGCTTCGACGCACGCCGACACGCCGGAGGCGACCGTGTCGCTCGCCGACTATATCGGACGCATGAAGGACGGGCAGGAAAAGATCTACTTCGTCACCGCGGAAACGTTCAACGCGGCGAAGAACAGCCCACATCTCGAGATCTTCCGCAAGAAGGGCATCGAAGTGCTTTTGTTATCCGATCGGGTCGACGAGTGGGTCATCGGCAATCTCACCGAATTCGATGGCAAGCCATTGCAGTCGGTCGCCAAGGGTGGCCTCGATCTGGGCGGCCTGGAAGACGAGAAAGAAAAGGAACAGGCGGAGAAACTTGCCGACGAGTACAAGGAGCTGGTCGACAAGATGAAGGCCAGTCTCGACAAGCGCGTCAAGGATGTTCGCGTCACCTGGCGGCTGACCGACTCACCTGCCTGCCTTGTGGCCGACGAAGCGGACATGGGCATGAATCTGGCACGCATCCTGAAGGCGGCGGGTCAGGAAGCGCCTGCCAGCAAACCGATACTCGAAATCAACCCGTCGCATCCGGCCGTCAAGCGTTTGGAGAAGTCCGACGCGCGTTTTGACGACTGGGCCGCGGTGTTGTTCGATCAGGCATTGCTCGCCGAAGGCGGAACGCTCGACGACCCGGCCACCTTCGTCAAACGCATCAATGAGCTGATGCTGGCGATGAGCGGCGACAGCGGCGAATCATCGATAATCGTCGATTCCCGGTGACGCAATCGAGGTAAAAAGAAACCGCAGCCGGCGCTGCGGTTTTTTTTGCCCAAGTTTTGTCAGCCGCTCGGTTTCTTGCGTTTCGCGATCAGATACGACGGCGCTTTTTCGAGTTCTTGCTCGATTTCAGCATCGTCGGAGCGGTTTTCCGCCTCCCGCGCCGCCTCGATCTCTGCCGATCCGCCGCCACGCTGCTCCCGCGTCATTCTGCGCAACAGTCCGATGGCGAGCGCGTCGTAGAGCGGCACGGGCGCCACGGAGCGCGAAACAGCCTGCGCGACCACCGCCGACGCCATCAATGGCAGCAGCATCTGATGGTTTGCCGTCATCTCCATTACGATTACGAATGAGGTGATGGGTGACTGGGTGATGCCGGCGAGAAAGGCGACCATGCCGAGCACGATGACCGTCGAACTGGTTTCGCCGGGCAGCAAGAGGGCAATGTTGGCTCCGAGTCCGGCGCCCACGGCCAGCGCCGGTGCAAAAACGCCGCCCGGGATGCCGCTGATGAAAACGATCCAGATGACGAAGGCCTTGGCGAACATGAAGAATATCGGCAGCGCGGAGGTGCCCTCGAGCGCGGCTTTCGATTCGGCATAGCCGGTGCCCCAGGTGAGGCCACCGGAACCGACGCCAACGAGCGCGGTAATCAGTCCGCAGAAGGCGGCAAAGACGATCGGATGCGCACGCGTGAAGCGGCCGAGGCCGCCGGGCAGACCCTTTGACGACCATATGAGCAACTGGGTGAACAGCCCCCCCGCCAGCCCGCCCGCGAAGCCGCACATCAGCACCGGCCACAGCCCTTCCGGCCAGCCGAGGGCGCCCGGCGCCCGGCCGAAATAAGTGTAATTGCCCATGATGCCAAGCGACATCAAGCCGGCGAAGATGACCGCAATCAGCGTAATGCTGTTTGCATTGAAGGCACGGTAGCGCGACAGTTCTTCGATGGCGAACATGATGCCGCCCAGCGGCGTGTTGAATGCGGCTGCCACGCCGGCGCCGCCGCCCGCAACGATCAGGTCGCGGCTGGGCGCGATACGCCCGTACTTTTTCCCGCTGACCAGATTGAGTACCGCCGCGCCGACCTGCACCGACGGCCCCTCGCGCCCGATGGAAGCTCCGGAGAGCAGGCCCATTAGGGTCAGCCCGATCTTGCCAATTATGATGCGCCCCGACAGGAGCTTCTTTCGAATGCGGTCGTCATCGGTCAGCGAGGCGGCAATTGCTTGTGGAATGCCGCTACCTTCGGTGCCGGGAAAATAACGGCGCGTCACCCAGGCGATGAATCCGAAGCCGACCGGTGCGACAACCAGGCTCGCCCACCAGACGATATGGGTAATTTCCCTGTGCGCTTCGATTGCCAGATCGGCGCCGATGGCAAATATGATCGCCGTGATGGCGGCAAGCAAGGTGACACCGACGATCACCAGGCGGGTACGCCAGCGCCCGGGAGACAGCCATCGCATAACATACAGGCGAGTCTGGCGCAGAAAGTACTTTACCTTCAGCTTGCGCTTGGGCGGCGGGGGGGTCGGTGAGCCGGAGGACGGCATGAGTTCGGTGGAGTCGCCGTGTAGAGTTCGCCGTTGCAAGGTTAGCACGCCCTCCGGCGGTTTTCCTTCCCCGCTGCGCTGCACGCGGTGTTTCTTCGAACTCCTGAATGTTCATTCGATAGCGCGCAAACAGGGGCGCGGCTGGAGGCGTGTGCAGTGGGCTGACCGTGAGTTCGCTCGATTACATTGGTATGCGGGCGCGGCGTTCGTTTTGCGCGTGGAGTTGCATGGGGTAAAGTGAAACCATACGCAGATGTATGGTGATTCGCTCAATCAGGAGGATGTGTGGTGGAAATCGGAAAAATCGGCATTGTGGGCTCGGGGACGATGGGAAACGGCATCGCGCAGGTCTTTGCCGTGGCGGGTGTGAAGGTCTCACTCAACGATATCTCTGCGGAGGCGCTCGAGCGGGCAATGGGCACCATGGCCGGCAGTCTCGATCGGCTCATCAAGAAAGACAAGATGACGGCGGAGCAGAAGAACGCAGCGCTTGCCAATGTTGCGACGACGACCGAACTGAACGCGCTCGCCGATTGCGATGTGATCATCGAGGCGGCAACCGAAAACCTGGATATCAAGCTCAAGCTCTTCGCAGAACTCGACCGTATTGCCGATGCCGAAACGGTGCTGGCGAGCAATACATCGTCGATTTCGATCACTAAGCTCGCGGCCGCAACCGAGCGGCCGGAGCGGGTGATTGGCATGCATTTTTTCAACCCGGTACCGATGATGGCGCTGGTGGAGTTAATTCGCGGCCTGCAAACATCCGATGACACCTACGCGCGTGCCGCGGGGGCAGTGGATCGGGTCTCGAAAACGGCCGTCCAGGTCCGCAACAGTCCGGGTTTCGTAGTCAATCGCCTGCTGTGCCCGATGATCAACGAAGCAATTTTCGCGTTGCAGGAGAATTTGGCCACCGCCGAAGAGATCGATGAAGCCATGAAACTCGGCGCAAATCATCCCATCGGCCCCTTGGCGCTGTGCGATCTGATTGGCTTGGACGTGCAACTGGCGGTGATGCAGGTGCTGTTCGAAGGATTCAAGGATCCGAAGTATCGAGCGGCGCCGCTGCTCGTCGAAATGGTCGAGGCGGGATATCTCGGTCGCAAGTCGGGGCGCGGCTTCTTCACCTATTGACCGTTCGGCCTGCCTGAAAGTGAAACGGCCCGCTCGAAGCGGGCCGTTTCTCGTTCAGGCGTGCGCCTGTTGCGCAAAGAACCGATTCTTGATGGGTGTTGCAAGCGGAACGCCGGTCGAGTGGGCGCGCTTCAGCAAGGTCCAGTAATAACGGTAGGACGCGCGGTCGTGCAGCGTGCCGCGGTGTTGAGTCGGTCCCCACTGAGCATCTTGAGCGGCGCAGAGGATTTCGACCGCTTGCTCGACTTCGGAGAAATCAGGCCGCATGGCGTCGAGGATCGGCTCGATCTGGTTGGGATGGATGCTCCACATGCGCAGGAAACCATACTCCTTGCGTGCCCGCTCGGCGTCACCACGGATAACTTCGACATCATTCAATTCGGTGGTCACGTTGTGGGTGGGTACCGCCGCATTGCCCAGCGCTGCGGCGGCCGTTTCGCATTTCGCGCGTGCCACCAACGGGTGGTCGAATTGGCCTGGGCTGCGCATGGCACTGCCCGGAATCGCGCCATGATGCGCACTGACAAAATCCATCAGCCCGAAGTCCAGGCTCTCGACGAGATCCAGTTGGGCGATTTGCCATGCGTCACGTAAAGCGCCGTGGGTTTCGATGAGCGCGTGAACTGGCAGTCGGTTTGAAACACCTGCGGCCTCGCGCTGTTTCTCCAGATACTGAATCTGGGTGCACACATCGGCGACCGAGCGCGGCTTTGGCAAGGTGACGAACGCGATCCTCGATGCGGCGGCGCCGATCAGGATGTCGATGTCGGCCTGCCAGTGCGGATGCGTGACATCGTGAACGCGCACGCCGATCCGGCCGAAGCGGTTCTCGGCGCTCATCACCATCTCGGCCACCATTTTGGCGTGCGCCGTCTCCTCGCCGGCCGGCGCGCCGTCCTCGCAATCGCAGGTGATATCGAAGACCGGACCCAGCCGGTGCTGGAGAGACATGGCCTTGCGGATAAGTTTTTCGCTGCCGGAATAGTGATCGACGGCAGGCATGTCGGGCAGCGGGCGATCACCCTGGAAGAGTACGCTTTCTGGATGCATGATCTCGTGGCGGGGTCGGGGATGAGATGTTCGCGACGGCGGCTGGACGCGGTTTGCGTTCCATTGAGCCATCTTGAGCATAGCCAAAAAAAAGAACGGGCGCCAAGGGGCGCCCGTGCTCGATTGCCGATTTGATTCTTCAGATCAAACTACAGCAGATCTTTCACGCCATCGCGCTCTTCGAGTAGTTCGTCGAGCGTCTTGTTCATGCGCTCGCGCGAAAATTCGTCGATTTCGAGGCCTTTGACAACGGTGTACTGTCCATTTTCCGTGGTGCAGGGCATTCCGTAAATGATGCCTTCCGGGATGTCATAGGCACCATCGGAGGGCACACCCATCGAGACCCATTTCCCTTCACTGCCGAGCACCCAGTCGCGGATGTGGCCAATCGCGGCGTTTGCGGCCGACGCCGCGGACGACAGCCCGCGCGCCTCGATGATGGCGGCGCCACGCTTGCCCACCGTCGGCAGAAAGACGTCGCGGTTCCACGCGTCGTCATTGATGAGATCCTTGACCGCGTCGCCATTCGAAGTGCAGTAGCGGTAGTCAGCGTACATGGTGGGCGAGTGATTGCCCCAAACGATGATTTTTTCAAGACTGGACACGTCACGACCGGTCTTAGCCGCCAGCTGTGAGAGCGCGCGGTTGTGATCCAGACGCAACATGCCGGTGAAGTTTTTTGGATTGACGCGGCCGTGCTTTTCGGCTGTCTTCATCGCGATGTAGGCGTTGGTATTGCATGGATTGCCGACGACCAGCACCTTGCATTCGGGATCGGCGTGCTGACCAATTGCGGCGCCCTGCACGGTAAAGATCTTGGCGTTCTCGGTGAGCAGATCCTTGCGTTCCATACCGGGGCCACGCGGGCGGGCGCCGACGAGCATGGCAATCTGCGCGTCCTTGAATGCGACGTTCGGGTCGTCCGTCGCGACCATTCCGGCGAGCAACGGAAACGCGCAATCCTCAAGTTCCATCATGACGCCCTTGACCGCCTTCTGCGCTTGCGGCAGATCGAGCAGTTGAAGGATCACGGGTTGGTCCTTGCCGAGCATTTCGCCGCTGGCGATGCGGAACAGAAGGCTGTAACCAATTTGGCCGGCAGCGCCGGTGACGGCAACACGGACGGGGGCTTTGCTCATGGACGAATCTCCCTCAAACTAATTAACAAGAAAAAAGCGGTTTCAGGCTGCGCCTTCGTCGATGGGCGCAGTTGCATGAACTTGTGATTGGCGCGGCGGGGTCGGCAAATCGTCACGAGACTAAGCGCATGCACATGAAAAGTCAATTCATGTCTTATGTCTTATATAAGATATGACACCTAATATAGACGCTTGAAAGATTTTGTGATGAAATGCCGCCCATGGCACACCTGTCCCCGACCTTTAGCCCACTCTATCGTCAAATCAAGAACTTGATACTGCAGGCACTCGAAACGGGTGAGTGGCGACCCGGGCAATCAATTCCCAGTGAGCAGGAACTGGCCTCGCGTTTCAATGTGAGCCAAGGGACGGTGCGCAAGGCAATCGACGAGATGGCGGCCGAGAACCTGCTCGTGCGCAAACAGGGGAAGGGCACTTTCGTCGCTTCGCATCACGATCCGCGCGCGCTGTTTCGTTTTCTACGGCTGGTGCCGGAGGGTGGCGAGATTTCGGCGCCAGTCAGTGTGCCCCTCGAATGCTGGCGCGCGAAAGCCGGCCAAGAGGCTTCGCGCATGCTCGCGATCGAGCCGGGCGACCTCATCATCGTCGTGCGGCGAATACTGAAGTTCGGCGGGAAGCCGGTGGTGGTCGACGAACTGTATCTGCCGGGAGAAATTTTCGGGGAATTGACGCTGGAAATCCTCCAGGGCTGGACGGGTTCGCTGTACAGCCTGTTCGAAACCCGATTCAGCGTGCGCATGATTCGCGCCGAAGAGCGGATCCGCGCTGTTGCTGCCGATCGCCCCACTGCGGAAGCCCTGAAGGTCAAGGAGGGTGTGCCGCTGTTGTCCGTCGAACGGGTAACTTACACCTACGCTGATAAGCCGGTCGAGTGGCGCCGTGGTTTGTATTCGACGGCAGAGCACTACTATATGAATGAACTGACCTGATTAGGCTGCACTCCAATCGAACTGATTCATGTCAAGGGCTCGGGTCAGGAATCTGTAAGCATCGCCAATTAGGTTTCTTGAGGGTTACGCGGCCCCGGCGCCGCCGAACAAGGGGAAAGCAATGTCAGAAGTGACCGCCAGAAAGCAGCGACCGAAGTTCCTCGCGCTGAATGAAATCCGCCTTCCGTTGCCAGGCATCGTGTCGATTCTTCATCGGGTCAGTGGTGCCGGCCTTTTTCTCATGCTGCCCTTCCTCCTCGCCTTGTTCGGCGACAGTCTCGGCACGCGCGAGCAATTCGCGGAGTACAAGGCGACAGTCGATAACGCGTTCGTCAAACTCTTCCTGCTCGGCCTGTTGTGGGCTTACCTGCATCATTTCTGTGCGGGCATCCGCTTCCTGCTGCTCGACCTGCATGTCGCGGGAGATTTGGAGCCGGCGCGCCAATCGGCACGCATCGTTCTGGTCGTCAGTCTCGTGCTGACCGTCATCATCGGGGTGAAACTATGGTAAGGCGTGTGGTGGTCGGGGCGCATTATGGTCTGCGGGACTGGATCGGCCAGCGGATTACCGCCGTGGTGATGGTGCTGTACTCGGTGATATTCGCCTTCAGGTCGCTCATGCTGCCCGAAATGAGCTACGAGGCGTGGCGCGATATGTTCAGTGGCGGCTTCATGCGCTTCGCCACCTTCCTGTTTTTCATGTCGCTGTTTTATCACGCCTGGGTCGGCGTTCGTGACATCTTCATGGACTACATCAAACCCGACGGCGTGCGTTTGGCACTGCACTCGATCGTCGCTCTCCTGCTCATTGGCTACGCCGGTTGGGCGGCCCAGATCCTTTGGAGGCTCTAAGCGTGAATGTCGCTAAGCGTACTTTTGATGCAGTAATCGTTGGTGCCGGTGGCGCAGGGCTGCGCGCGGCCCTGCAATTGTCCGAGGCGGGTCTCAAGACTGCGGTCCTGACCAAAGTGTTCCCGACGCGCTCGCACACGGTGGCCGCTCAGGGCGGGGTGGCCGCATCGCTGGGCAACTCGACGGAAGACAACTGGCACTGGCACATGTACGACACCGTCAAAGGGTCGGATTGGCTGGGTGACCAGGATGCAATCGAATTCATGTGCCGCAAAGCCAACGAAGTGGTCGTCGAACTCGAGCATTTCGGCATGCCGTTCGACCGTCTCGACAATGGCAAGATCTATCAGCGCCCATTCGGCGGGCATTCGCAGAACTACGGCAAGTCGGCGGTTTCCCGTTCCTGCGCGGCGGCCGACCGCACAGGTCACGCGATGTTGCACGCGCTCTATCAGCGCAATGTGCGCGCC
This sequence comes from uncultured Rhodocyclaceae bacterium, assembly GCA_965367985.1. Classification (GTDB taxonomy): domain Bacteria; phylum Pseudomonadota; class Gammaproteobacteria; order Burkholderiales; family Rhodocyclaceae; genus Nitrogeniibacter. The sequence continues at coordinate 5,064 of CBDULG010000018.1, read as the reverse complement.
AACACGAACTTTTTTGTCGAATGGATGGCGCTGGACCTGATTCGCGATGCTGACGGGGCCGTGCTTGGCGTGACGGCAATGGAAATGGAAACCGGTGAAGTGTCGATCTTCCATGCCAAGGCAACGGTTTTTGCGACCGGTGGCGCGGGCCGTATCTACTACAGTTCGACCAATGCCTTCATCAATACGGGTGACGGCGTTGGCATGGCGGCGCGCGCCGGCGTCCCGCTCGAGGACATGGAGTTCTGGCAATTCCACCCCACGGGTGTCGCCGGCGCCGGTGTCCTGATCACCGAAGGCGTGCGCGGTGAGGGTGGCATTTTGCGCAACAGCGACGGCGAGCGTTTCATGGAACGCTACGCACCCACGCTCAAGGATCTGGCCTCGCGCGACATCGTTTCGCGCTCCATGGTGACCGAGATCAACGAAGGGCGGGGCTGCGGTCCGGACAAGGATCACGTGATGCTCGACATCACGCACCTGTCGCCCGAAGTCATCAACAAGCGCCTTCCCGGCATCCGCGAAATCTCGATCCAGTTCGCCGGCGTTGACCCGATCAAGGCGCCGATTCCCGTCGTGCCGACCTGCCACTATCAGATGGGCGGCATTCCGACCAATTACAAGGGGCAGGTGGTTGCGCCGGCCGGTGACGACGTCAACGCAGCGATTACCGGTTTCTATGCTGCGGGCGAGTGCGCGTGCGCGTCGGTCCACGGCGCCAACCGTCTCGGGACGAACTCTCTGCTCGACTTGCTCGTTTTTGGCAAATCGGCGGGCGAGACCGTCGTCGAAGATATCCAGGCGGGCAATCTGGCGCTCAAACCGCTGCCGGAAGACGCTGCAGAGTTTTCTTTGGCGCGCATGGCGCGACTGGAAAACCAGAAGGACGGCACGGACGTGCACGAAGTGCGTTTGGCCATGCAGCGGACGATGCAAAAGCATGCCGGGGTGTTCCGTTTCGCCAATTTGCTCGAAGAGGGCGTGACGAGAATTCTTGAAGTCGCTGAGCAAGCCAAATCCACCCAGGTGAAGGACAAGTCGCAGGTCTGGAACACCGCGCGCATGGAGGCGCTGGAACTGGACAACCTGATCGAAGTCGCCAAGGCGACGATGGTCTCGGCCGAGGCACGCAAAGAATCGCGCGGCGCACATGTGCGCGATGATGCGCCGCATTCGGAGGAATTCCCGAACGGCCGAAATGATGGCGAATGGCTCAAGCACACGCTGTGGTACAGCGACGGCAACCGCCTCGATTACAAGCCCGTGACGCTGCAGCCGATGTCCAAGGATGTTGATCCGATCGCCCTTGCGACACGGTCTTACTGAATATCTGGAGTCATACCGATGACCAAACGAACCGTTCAATTCAAGATTTATCGCTACGATCCCGATCGCGACAGCAAGCCGTACATGCAGGACATCTCGGTGGACCTCGAGCCCTCGGACAAGAAATTGCTCGATGCCATCGTGCGGCTCAAGGTGCTCGACGATACGGTTGCGTTCAGGCGATCGTGCCGAGAAGGCGTTTGCGGATCGGATGCGATGAACATCAACGGCAAGAACGGCCTGGCCTGTCTGACCGACGTCGATAGTCTGCAACAGCCGATCGTCCTGCGCCCGCTACCAGGCCTGCCGGTCATCCGCGACCTGATCGTCGACATGACCCAGTTTTTCAAGCAATACCACTCGATCAAACCCTATCTGGTCAATGACGACACGCCGCCCGAGCGGGAAAGGCTGCAATCGCCCGAGGAACGCGAGGAACTCAACGGCCTCTATGAGTGCATTCTGTGCGCCTGCTGCTCCACGTCGTGTCCGTCGTTCTGGTGGAATCCCGACAAGTTCGTCGGTCCGGCGGGACTGCTTAACGCGTATCGCTTCCTTGCCGACACGCGCGACCAGGCGACCAGCGAACGGCTGGACAATCTCGAAGATCCGTACCGCTTGTTCCGTTGTCACTCGATCATGAACTGCGTCGACGTCTGTCCGAAGAACCTCAATCCGACGCGGGCGATCGGCAAGATCAAGGACATGATGGTACGGCGGGCGGTATGACAGTCAGCCGGGGACGCGTGCGCTGGCACTGCCGTCGCGCCTTGCTCGAACTCGATCTGGTGCTGGCACGCTTCCTCGAGAACGATTTCGACCAACTCGGCGAGACTCAACTTATCGATCTACAGGAGCTGCTCTTGCTCGAAGACCATGATCTTTGGGCCATGGTCAACGGGAGCAAGCCATGTTCAACGCCGCGCTGGGCGCCGCTGATCGAAACCATTAGCCGCCCCGGCGCATGCGGAAGTTCAACTTCGCAAAGCATTCACAACGAGTAACCCAAAGGATGAATCATGAGTACTGAACGCAATGCCACGCTTACTGTTGACGGGAAAACCTACGAATTTCCCGTGATGAAAGGCACCATTGGCAACGATGTCATTGACATCCGTACGCTGGGTGGTCAGACCGGATTCTGGACCTACGATTCAGGCTTCTTGTCGACGGCAAGTTGCAGCTCGACGGTTACCTATATCGACGGCGAGAAGGGCGAACTGCTCTACCGCGGTTACCCGATCGAACAGCTGGCCGAGCACTGCAACTTCCTTGAAGTTGCCTATCTGTTGAAGAACGGTGAATTGCCGACGGGCGAGCAGAAGAGCGAATTCGAGCAAATCATCAAGAACCACACCATGCTGCACGACCAGATCGCCCGCTTCTACACGGGCTTCCGCCGTGATGCCCATCCGATGGCGGTGATGGTTGGCGTGGTCGGTGCGCTATCTGCGTTCTATCACGAGGCGATGGATATCTCCGATGCGGAGCATCGCAGCATTTCGTTCAACCGGCTGGTCGCGAAGCTGCCGACCATCGTCGCCATGGCCTATAAGTACAACGTCGGCCAGCCATTCATGTATCCACGGAATGATCTCGGCTACACCGCCAATTTCATGCACATGATGTTCGGTACGCCATGTGAATCTTTTGAGCCGAATCCGGTGCTGGTGCATGCGCTCGACACCATCTTTACGCTGCATGCCGACCACGAGCAGAACGCGTCGACCTCGACGGTGCGCCTCGCCGGCTCCTCGGGCGCCAACCCCTTCGCCTGCATTTCAGCCGGTATCGCCTGCCTGTGGGGACCGTCGCATGGCGGTGCCAACGAGGCCTGCCTGAACATGCTCGAACAGATCGGCGACGTGTCGAAAGTAGGCGAGTTTATCGAGCGCGCCAAGGATAAAGACGATCCGTTCAAGTTGATGGGCTTCGGCCACCGGGTGTACAAGAACTTCGATCCGCGTGCCAAGCTCATGCGCAAGGTGTGCTACGACGTCCTTTCAGAACTTGGTCTGGAAGACGATCGCCTCTTCAAACTGGCCATGGAACTGGAAAAGATCGCGCTGGAAGACCCGTATTTCGTCGAGAAGAAGCTTTACCCGAACGTCGATTTCTATTCGGGTATCGTGCAGAAGGCGCTCGGTATTCCCACGTCGATGTTCACCTGCATATTCGCACTCGCTCGCACCGTCGGGTGGATGACGCAGTGGGAAGAGATGCTGACTGATCCGGAGTTCAAGATCGGCCGTCCGCGCCAGTTGTATGTCGGCGCGGCACGGCGCGATGTCGTCCCCATCGGCCAGCGCTAAAACGGGAACAGCAAGAGGGAGGGATACAATAAAGCGGCAGAACGGGATGGTCACGGCAACGCGGCGTGATCATCCCGTTCTTGCTCATCCCCTCCGGTCCGCCGGAAATCGGCAGAGTCATGATTCGTACGGCTTATCAATGCGCGGGTGGTATCCAATATGATGAAGCAACAGCGCAGCAACTCGATGCTCTTCGGCAGCAACGCACCGTTTGTCGAAGAGTTGTATGAAGATTACCTCTCGGATCCGCAGAGCGTCCCGGATGAGTGGCGGACCTACTTCGACGGCCTGAAGGTCGGCGCAGAAGCGGCCGTGCGGGACGTGGCACACGGACCGATCGTCGCTGCCTTCGAGCAGCTTGCCAAGCGTCCGCCGACACGACGGGCGGCCGCAGGCGCGGACAACAAGCGCCAGGTCAGTACGCTGCAGTTGATCAACGCGTACCGTTTTCTGGGCAATCGCTGGGCAGACCTGGACCCGCTCAAGCGCAAGGATCGCCCTAAGGTGCCGGAACTGGAGCCGTCCTACTACGGCTTTACCGAAGGCGACCTCAACGCGCAATTCAACGTCGGTTCGTTCCACGGCTTCTCGACCGATCAAGCCAGCTTGCGGGAAATTCTCGAAGCGCTTCGGCAGACCTACTGTGGCTCGATCGGTTCCGAGTACATGTATATCGCGGACATCGCGCAAAAGCGCTGGATCCAGGCGCGGCTTGAAAGCATCCGTGCGACACCGACGTACTCCGCCGACAAGAAGAAGCATATCTTGCGCCGCGTCACGGCCGCCGAGACACTGGAAAAATACCTGCACACCAAATACGTCGGCCAGAAGCGATTCTCGCTCGAAGGGGGTGACACGACCATCGTCGCGATGGACGAATTGATCAACGTCGCCGGCGGCTTCGGCGCGCAGGAGATCGTCATCGGTATGGCCCACCGCGGGCGGCTTAACGTGCTCGTCAACACACTGGGCAAGTCGCCGTCCGAGCTGTTTGCCGAATTCGAGGGCAAGGGCGACATCGACCTCACCGCGGGCGATGTCAAATATCACAAGGGTTTTTCCAGTGACGTCATGACGCCGGGTGGCCCGGTGCACCTCACGCTGTCCTTCAACCCTTCACACCTCGAGATCATCAACCCGGTGGTCGAAGGTTCGGTCTATGCCCGCCAGGTTCGCCGCGGCGACACGAACAAGGTGCAGGTGCTGCCGGTGCTGATTCACGGTGACGCTGCGGTTGCCGGCCAGGGCGTCAACCAGGAGATGCTCAACTTTTCGCAGACGCGCGGTTACGGAACCGGTGGCACCGTGCACCTGGTTGTCAACAACCAGGTCGGCTTCACGACCTCTGACCCGCGGGATTACCGCACAGGGCTCTACTGCACCGAAATTTTCAAGATGGTCGAGGCGCCGATCTTCCACGTGAATG
>CBDULG010000017.1:0-18833 GCA_965367985.1 uncultured Rhodocyclaceae bacterium | reverse complement strand
AAAATAAAAAAATGGGCTCGCGCCCATCTCCATGCCACTCAACTGGAAATCGGTTTTAAGTGGCCTGCACCACTGAAAACCGCTCAATTATAACCTCTCGCCCTATTGCAATCAATCAACGGCGCGATTTCCTTGCCTTGCCGGCCGCTTTCTGAACGGCTGGCGCGGGCGCGCCGGCCAACTGGCAGACCCGGTTCTCATCGAGATCTTCCCATTTTCCGCGCTTTAAGCCGGCCGGCAACAGCACTGGGCCATACCGTACGCGCATCAGACGGCTTACCGTCAATTCGAGCGCTTCGAACATGCGCCGAACTTCCCGATTGCGCCCCTCCGACAGCACGACGTGATACCAGTGATTGGCGCCTTCGCCTCCACGGTCTTCAACGCTTGAGAAACGCGCCACGCCATCGCTCAGTTCGATGCCGGTCTTGAGTCTCTCGATCTGCGCTTCGTCGAGCTGACCGAGAAGCCGCACGGCATACTCGCGCTCCATTTCGTAACGCGGATGCATGAGCCGGTTGGCCAGGCCGCCGTCGTCCGTGAACATCAACAGGCCGGAGGTATTGAAATCCAGCCGGCCGACTGAAATCCAACGGCCGTGACGCAACTTCGGCAAGTTCTCGAACACCGTCGGACGCCCTTCCGGATCATCGCGCGAGACGATCTCGCCTTCGGGTTTGTGATAGATGACGACCCGAGGCACCTTGGTCTGGAAGCGCAACTGCACCAGTTTGCCGTTGACACGGATTCGATCCGCCGGCGTCACCTTCTGCCCAATATGTGCCGGTTGTTCGTTCACCGAAATGCGCCCGGCGACGATCATTTCCTCGACCTCACGTCGCGAAGCGACGCCAAGCGATGACAGGGCCTTGTTCAAACGCTCGGGTACGGCAAACTCGTCGGGCAACCGGCGCCCGCCATTTCGCGGTGCGGCGTGCTGGTTCGCTCGCCCGTCCCTGTTCTCGTTTCCACGCCGCGCGGAACCACCACCGGCCTTCGGTTTCTGTCTGGATTTACGCTTCGAGGGACCATTGCCTGCGGGTGCAGCCCCGCCATTTGCGCCGTGCGCACCCCGCGGCGCCACGTTGCCATCGATATCGCCATCGGCACCGCGTCGCCCCGCTGGTTGATTCCCTCGCGGCTTGCGTCTGGACTTCGGTCTGGACGAAACCTTGCCGGCGGCCTCACCGCCCGCCTCGCGCTCACCGCCCGCCGACACGTTCCCATTGGCCTCGCCGCCCTTGTCTGCGCTGTTGCCACGGCCACGGCGTCGGCGCGGTCCGCGTTTGCCCGCGGGTTTTGGCTGTTGTTCAGCTGTCTGCGGGTTCGGGCGCTCCGGGCGCTCCGACGGATTTTGGGAGTTCGACAAGGTCCATGATCCTTTCTATTTCGGCCAACGGCGGCAGTTCGGTCAGGCTGTTCAAACCGAGTTCGTCGAGAAATCGGCGCGTCGTTGCCAGCAAAGCCGGCCGACCGGGCGTATCCCGGTGGCCGACGACATCGATCCAGCCACGCGATTCGAGCGTTCGGATCACGTTGGCAGATACCGTGACCCCCCGGATGTCTTCAATATCGCCGCGCGTCACGGGCTGGCGGTAGGCGATGATCGCCAGCGTCTCGAGCACCGCGCGCGAGTATTTCGGCGGTTTTTCGTCTTTCAGCCGATCGAGGAACACCTGCATCTCGGCACGCGTCTGGAATCGCCAGCCAGACGCAGATTGCGACAGCGCCACGCCTCGATCCCGCCACTCTTCGCGCAATTCCTCTAGCAGGCGACGCACCAGGTCGGCGCCGGGATCGGTCTGGAACAAACGTCGCAACATACTCACCGAGCGCGGCGCCGGCGCAGCGAGAAGCGCCGTTTCCAGGACCCGTTTGTATTCCTCAGGCGTACTCGGTTCCCGCATCGTTCAGCTTGACGTATATCGGCGCGAACGCGGCGTTCTGGGTCATGTGCACCAGCTTTTCCTTCACCAACTCAAGCACTGCGAGAAAACTCACCACCAATTTCGGCGCCCCCTCGCTGGCATCGAACAAGCTATCGAAGACGACATACGTTCCGCCCTGCAACTCGCGCAGGATTCGGCTCATGTGCTCGCGCACCGACAGGCTCTCTTTGCGGATATGGTGGTGTTGGGTCAACCGCGCCTGGCGCACAATCCTCAGCCAAGCCAACTGCATGTCATGCAGACTCACCTCGGGCTGGCGCTCGACGATCTTTTCCGCCACCAAAACGCCGACCCATTCGTAATCGCGCTCGGCGCGGGGCATGGCGTCGAGCTTGGCCGCCGCCAGCTTCATCTGTTCATAGTCTAGCAGGCGACGCACCAGTTCTGCACGCGGATCTTCCTCTTCCTCCACGACGCGGGTCGGGCGCGGCAGCAACATGCGGGACTTGATCTCGAGCAGAACGGCCGCCATCAACAGGTATTCCGCCGCCAGTTCGAGGTTGTGCGTGCGCATTGCTTCCACATACTCGAGGTACTGGGCGGTCAGCGCCGCCATGGGTACTTCGAGGATGTCGATATTGGCCTTGCGAATGAGGTAGAGCAGTAAGTCCAGCGGTCCTTCGAACGCTTCGAGGAATATCTGCAAGGCCTCGGGGGGGAATGTAGAGGTCCCCCGGCATTTCCAGCATGGGCTCGCCGTAGATGCGCGCGACGGCAGCCGCCTGCGCCGGCGTTTCCACGGGCGCCAGCGGAAGATCGGACGTGGTCGCGCCGGACAGGGCCAAATCACGCATCTCTGGCGTCGGGCGATCAGCTATAGCTCAGCCCGACCGCTTCGCGCACATCGCGCATTGTCTCCTGCGCCAGTTTTCGTGCGCGCTCGCAGCCATCGGCAACGATGCTGCGCACCAGGCTCGGGTCGTCGAGATAAGGCTGAGCGCGCTCGCGCATTCCATCCTGTTCTTTCTGAATTGCGTCGAGCACCGGCTGCTTGCATTCCAGACATCCGATGCCGGCGCTGCGGCAACCCGTTTGCACCCATTCCCGTGTCGTTTCGTCTGAATAAATCAGATGAAATTGCCATACCGGGCATTTGTCCGGATCGCCGGGATCAGTGAGCCGGACCCGTGCCGGATCGGTTTGCATGGTGCGAATCTTCTTGGCGACCGATTCCCGTTCTTCGCGCAGGAAGATCGTGTTGCCGTAGCTTTTCGACATCTTCTGGCCATCGAGGCCCGGCATGCGCGCCGCTTGGGTCAGCAGGGCATCGGGCTCGGCAAGGATCATCTTTCCGCCACCTTCAAGAAATCCGTAGAGCCGCTCGCGATCGCCCAGCGATAGGCTTTGCGAATCGTCGATCAGCGCTTTCGCCTGATCGACGGCCGCCTCGTCGCCTTCCTGCTGGTAGCGCACGCGCAACTCATCATATAGCTTGGCGCGTTTGCGCCCAAGTTTTCTGATCGCCTCCAGCGCCTTGTCCTCGAATCCGGGCTCACGGCCGTACAGATGATTGAAGCGCCGCGCGAGCTCGCGCGTGAGTTCGACGTGCGGAACCTGGTCCTCGCCAACCGGCACCTTGTCGGCGCGGTAGATCAGGATGTCCGCCGACTGCAACAAGGGGTAGCCGAGAAATCCGTAGGTACCCAAGTCTTTGTCGGTAAGTCTTTCCTGCTGATCCTTGTAGGTCGGTACACGTTCAAGCCAGCCGAGTGGGCACATCATCGACAGCAGCAGGTGCAGCTCGGCGTGTTCCGGCACGCGCGACTGGATGAAAATCGTCGCCTGCGCAGGATCGACACCGGCGGCCAGCCAGTCGATCACCATCTCCCACACGCTCTCTTCGATCATCAGCGGGCTATCGTAATTGGTGGTCAGCGCGTGCCAGTCGGCGACGAAAAAAAGGCATGGATACTCGGCTTGCAGATCGACCCAGTTTTTCAGCACACCGTGGTGGTGGCCCAGATGAAGGCGGCCGGTCGGCCGCATACCGGAAAGAACGCGTTCGGCGTACATAGACGTTTGACTCAGAATCCGAAAATGACAGCAAGAAAATAACTGAAAAGGCCGAGCAAGGGGCCAAGAATGCGGCCCAGCATGCCGGTCACCAGCAAAACGATGAGAATTGGAAAGCCATAGGGTTCGAGGCGCGCGAAGGTCAGCGCAGGCCGCGACGGCAGCAGGCTTACCGCGATACGCCCACCATCGAGCGGAGGAATCGGAATGAGATTGAGCAGCATGAGAATCAGGTTGATCGTAATGCCCGCTTCGGCCATTTGCACCATCGGCAGGGTGTACGCGCTCGGAGGCAGTACGAAGCCCACCTTGAGCAGTCCGGCCCAGCCGAGCGCCATCGCCAAATTGGCCAGCGGCCCGGCGGCGGCGACCCACAACATGTCGCCCTTGGGGTGACGCAGGCGGCTGAAATTGACCGGCACCGGCTTGGCCCAGCCAAATAGCATGCCACCCATACCGGCCAGCGTGCTCATCGCCAGAATCATGCCGGGCACGAGAATCGTGCCGACCGGATCGATATGCTTGAGCGGATTGAGCGTGATGCGCCCTGCCTGTTCGGCGGTCGGATCGCCAAAATGCCGCGCCACGTAGCCGTGTGCTGCCTCGTGCAAGGTGATCGCAAGGATCACCGGCAGCGCCCAGATCGCCGCGGTGGAAATCAGATCTTCCATGGACTTCAGGCGTCGAAACCCCGGATTCTACCAGAGCACCGACACAGCGGCCGAGCGGCGCATCTGCCCTTCACAACCCGAACAGCGCGAGATCGCCCCGGCCCGCACGCACCAGTTCCGGCGTGCTGCCGGTGAGATCGATTACCGACGTCGCCTCTCCGGGACAACCGCCGGCATCGATGACCAGCTCGACCAGTTTGCCGATCCGGTCGCGGATGTCGCCGGCATCGGTCATCGGTGCGTCCTCGCCGGGCAGGATGAGGGTGGAGGTGAGGATGGGTTCGCCAAGCGCTTCGAGCAGTGCGGAAACGACCGGGTGTTCGGGAATGCGCAGTCCGATCGTCTTGCGCTTGGGGTGCAGCAGACGGCGCGGCAATTCCTTGGTGGCCTCGAGAATGAATGTGTATGGGCCGGGCGTCGCGGCCTTGAGCAGGCGATACTGGCTGTTATCGACCCGCGCATAGGTGCCGATATCGGACAGGTCGCGGCACATCAGCGTGAAATGGTGGCGTGCATCGACATCGCGGATGCGCCGAATTCGCTCGATCACGTTGCTGTCTCCGGTCACCCCGCCAAGCGCATATGCAGAATCGCTCGGAAACACGACCAAGCCGCCGTTGCGCATGATTTCAGCAGCCTGATGCATGAGCCTTGGCTGCGGTTGCTCGGGATGAACGGAGAAGAACTGGGCCATGGGTGGGTCGGATTATCCTAAAAACGGCATTCGGGCGCGGCCGCGTGTTCGGATGGCGGGTCGCCTGACAAGGCGCGAGCAGGACGCTGGAGCGGCCCCTGCTACCTCAGTAGCCTGATGAAGCAACGCAGTCAGACGGCCCGCCAGTGGTGCAAACGGGCGTGTAGCGCACCTACATGCCGGGTGATGTCTGTCGAAGGCGGAATCGTCGATACGGACAATGCCTTGCCAAGAGCGATAAGCGGTCAACTGCCGTTTCCAGAATTATTGCAGGTATTCGGTCAGGCGCTCCCAAACAGGGGTGACGTTTTCGGGGAGCGGTTCGCAATGCCCCAGATCGACGCGGCTTTCGTGCGCGCCATGAAAATCAGATGCACGCGAGGCAAGAAGGTCGAAGTGGCGGGCGTAGCGCGCGAATTTACCCACTTTGCTCGACGAATGCGAGCCCGACACAACTTCGATGCCGATGCCGCCGGCCTCGACGAACTCGCCCAGCAACTTTTCCATATCATTGTCCGAAATGCGGTAACGGCCTGGATGCGCGACGACCGGCAATCCGCCGGCGGCAAGAATCCATCTCACGGCGTCATCGAGTTCGGCCCACTGCGTTTCCACGAAGCCCGGCTTGCCGCGCACCAGATAGTGCTTGAACACATTGTCGATATTTGACGCCACGCCGATTTCGACGAGATATCGCGCAAAATGCGCACGGCTTACCAGCGATGGATTGCGTGCGTAGCCCAGCGCCCCCTCGAGAACGCCATGAATGCCGATCTGCGCGAGCGCATCGCTCATGCGCTGAGCACGCGCATCGCGGCCGGAGCGCACTTGATGCAAGCCCGCATCGAGTTCGGCATTGTCCGGATCAATTCCCAAGCCAACGATGTGGATGGTTTCATCGTGCCACGACACCGACACTTCGACACCGGGCACGAACGGCAAATTTTCGGCGCGTGCGGTCTGCGCGGCCTCGGCCAGTCCGCCGGTCGTGTCGTGATCCGTCAGTGCAAGCAGTTCGACACCATTCGCCGCGGCGCGCCGCACCACGTCGGTAGGCGACAGCCAGCCATCGGACTGCGTCGAGTGACAATGAAGATCCGCGTTGAGGGGGCTTTGCATGAGGCTTATTCCTTTTCGATCCGGGCACAGAAGTGCTCAATAAGACGCGCCACCTGCTCAGGCACGTCGTGATGCAGGTTATGACCCGCATGGGCGATCAAATACTCCCGGAAATTCGCGAAACAGGCCTTCCCTGCCGCAATATCGGCCTCGGTCAGGCCCAGCCGGTCGCGTAATTGCACGTCACTCGGCTCGAGCCACATCACCGGCGCCTTCACCCGGCGCCAGCACGCTTCCGCCTCGGCGCGGCGATACAACACCGGATTGACGCGCCGATGCGCCGGGTCGGCGGCCAGGGTCACCCGACCGTCGGGCAGCTCGCGGCCGAGCACGCGCGCGAGAAAAGCGGCGCGTTCGTCGCTCATCCGCGGATTCTGTTTTTGCAGGCGTACAGCCAACGCGGCGAACTCGTCGTAAATACGCCAGCCCTGCACGCCGTTGATATCCCTGAGCCACTTCTCATAGCGGCCCGGCGCCTCCGCTGGACTTGCATCGGCCAGACCGAAGCCGTCGATTGTCACCACGGCGCTGACGCGTGCCGGGCGGACACCGGCGTACAGCAACGCGACGTTTCCGCCCATGCTGTGGCCTACCAAGGGCACGGCGCGCCGGGGCGAGAGCTGCTCGAGCAAAGTGTCGAGGTCCGCCAGGTAGTCGGGATACCAGTAGCCGTGGGGTGCCCAATCGGTATGCCCGAAGCCGCGCCAGTCGGGCGCCACCACATGCCATTCGCCCTCGAGCGCATCGACCACGAACTGAAAGCTCGCACCCGCATCGCCCCAGCCATGCAGCATGAGCAGCAGCGGCGCGTCCGCATCGCCCCAGCAGGTGCAGTGATAACGCAGCGAGCGCACCGGCAATTCGATACTTCGGGCAGGTTTCATGCACCCGATCATAGCAACAAAGCCTTGCACCGCACCGACCCCGATGATACGGTTTCAAGGTCAATCGGTAATGACCTCGTGCCCTTGCCGAAAGTGTCAAGCTTGGGACAGTTCAGGCATTTTGCACGACCGATGACGCCCAATCGGGACAGCGATGCCGCCCAGGGGCGCATCCACCAAAGGGGCAGTCGGCATGGCACGACGGAATCTGTCGTGTAGCAGATCTAAATGGGGATACCGCCCATGGGGGCGCTATCCCTTTTTTGTCGCCGGCCCCGTGTCATTGCGAGGAGCGCGCGCATGGCGATGAATACCCCATTGCATTCTGCCCACATCGCCGCCGGCGCGCGCATGGTCAACTTTGCCGGCTGGGAGATGCCGGTCAGCTATGGCTCGCAAATTGACGAACACAATGCGGTGCGCTGCGATGCCGGCATGTTCGACGTTTCGCACATGCTTACGCTCGAGCTGACCGGCGCCGACGCATTGCCGTTTATGCGCTTCCTGCTTGCCAACGACGTCGGCAAGCTCACCGCGCCGGGCAAAGCGCTCTATAGCTGCATGGTCAACGAGCGCGGCGGCATCGTCGACGATCTCATCGTTTACTTTTTTTCGCCCTCCCGATATCGCCTCGTCGTCAACGCCGGCACCGCCGACAAGGACATTGCCTGGATACGCAAGCACATCGCCGCGCAAGCCGCCAACGTAACGCTCGAGGCGCGCCGCAATCTGGCGATGATTGCCGTTCAGGGTCCGAATGCGCGCGCGCGCACATGGCACGCCATCCCCGGGTCGCAAGCGGCAAGCGCCAATCTCAAGCCCTTTTGCGCCGCCGAATTGGGCGAAATGCTCATCGCCCGCACCGGCTACACGGGCGAAGACGGCTTCGAGATTAGCCTGCCGGCGGCCAAGGCGGCGGATACATGGCACGCACTCGAGGCGGTTGGCGTGGTGCCTTGCGGACTCGGCGCGCGCGATACCTTGCGTCTCGAGGCCGGCTTGAACCTGTACGGTCAGGACATGGACGATGACACCTCGCCGCTGGACGCCGGCCTGGCATGGACAGTGGATCTCGATGACCCCGCCCGCGATTTCATCGGCCGCGCCCCACTCGAGGCCAAGCCTGCGAGCCAGTGCCTGCTCGGCCTTGTGCTCGAAGATCGCGGCGTACTGCGCTCGCACCAGGTCGTATTCACCGCGCACGGCGACGGAATAACGATGAGTGGAAGCTTCTCCCCTTCGCTGCAGAAAGCCATCGCCTTTGCCCGTGTGCCATTGGGGGTTGCACCCGACCAATTCGTCGAAGTCGATATCCGCGGCAAGCGGCACAAGGCACGCACGGTGAAGCTGCCTTTCGTGCGCAACGGCCAATCGCTGGTGTAGATTTACAGCACGGCGGCAAGTCGCCGTGCCGCACCCGTCTTACATTTCCTGTTCTGGAGAACGCTCGATGAACACTCCCGCCGACCTCAAATACACGCCGTCCCACGAATGGATTCGTGCCAATGCCGACGGTACGCTGACCATCGGCATCACCGATCATGCGCAAGAGGCGCTGGGCGATATCGTCTTCCTCGAGCTACCCGAACCGGGTCGCGTGGTCGCCGCTAAGGAGGAGTGCGCGGTGGTCGAGTCGGTAAAAGCGGCCTCCGACATCTATGCGCCGCTCGCCGGAGAAATCGTCGAGGCGAATCAGGACGCGGCGGACGCACCGGAATCGGTCAATGCCGACGCTTACGGAGCCTGGCTGTTCAAGATCAAGCCCGACAACGCCGACGACATCGAGGCGTTTCTCGACGCCGACGGCTATGCCGAGCTGGTCAGCAAGGATTGATGCCCGGCCCGCGCTGGCACCGCCTCTTACGGCACAAACGGCAACTCAATCTGGTCGCTGCGCGCGACGCCCTGCGTCATCGCACGGCACAGCCCCAGGAATGAGGTGAATCCCGGCGTCTGAAACTTCTGGCGGTGCCAGACGAACTGGAAATAGCGCGCCAGATCGAGCTCCGGGACTTCGAGCGGCACCAGACTGCCACGACGGAAAGCATCGCGCAGCGCGAGGCGAGATATACAACCGATGCCCAGCCCGAATTCGACGGCGCGCTTTATCGCTTCGGTGTGTTCCAGCTCGAGCCGCACATTCAGTGGGCGTGCCAGATGCCGGACCGCCTGATCGAAGGTGTCGCGCGTCCCGCTGCCCTGCTCCCGCAAGATCCACGCTTCGTCCGCGAGCATGGCAAACGACAGCTTGCGCCGCGAGGCGAGCGGGTGATCCGGCGCGCAGAAGACGACGAGTTCATCCGCCACCCAGCGATCGGTCTGCAAATCCGGATGGTTGCAGTTGCCCTCGATCAGACCCAGATCGAGTTCGCAAGCAATCAGCCGGTCGACGATCGCCGAGGTGTTGTGCACATGCAAATCGACGCGGCTGTTGGCATTCTGCTGAAGGAACAGCGCGACGATAAGCGTTGCCAAGTAGTTTCCGATAGTCAGGGTCGCGCCGATGCGTAGATGGCCGACGCCCTGCTGCCCGCCAAGAAACGCCTCGATCGCGCGCGCGCGATCGAGCATGTCGGCCGCCATCGACAAGAGTTGCTCGCCCATCGCGTTCAGTTGAACGCTGCGGCCAACACGATCGAACAGCTGGATGTCGAACTGACGCTCCAGTTCTCCCAATGCCGAACTGACCGCCGACTGGGACATGGCGAGCCCTTCTGCGGCGCGCGAAACGCTGCCGTGCCGGGCGATCTCGACAAAAACCTGAAGTTGCCGCAAGCTGATTTTCATATCGATAAAATCGAATATATATATACAAACAATTGACTGTTTCGAATATAGATTGCGCGATAGACTGGCGCAAGCTAAACCTATTTGGAGTGTCTTAAATGACCAAACTCGCCACCGAACGCGTCCTCAGCGTGCACCACTGGAATGAAAGCCTGTTCAGCTTCCGCACCACGCGCGATCGTGGCCTGCGATTCGAAAACGGGCAGTTTGTGATGATCGGCCTGGAAGAAGAAGGCCGGCCGCTGACGCGTGCTTACAGCATCGCCAGCCCTAATTACGAAGAACATCTCGAGTTTTTCAGCATCAAGGTGCCGAACGGCCCGCTCACCTCGCGCCTGCAACATCTGCAGCCGGGCGACCCGATCGTCGTGAGCCGCAAGCCGACCGGCACGCTGGTGCTTCACGACCTTCGCCCCGGACGCAATCTCTACCTGCTATCCACCGGCACCGGTCTGGCACCGTTCATGAGCGTGATTCAGGATCCAGAGGCTTACGAGCGCTTCGACAAGATCGTGCTGATGCACGGCGTGCGCTGGAAGTCGGAACTGGCCTACTCGGATTTCATCGAGCAAACGCTGCCGAACAACGAATTTTTCGGTGACAGGGTGCGCGAACAGCTCATTTATTACCCGACCGTGACGCGCGAGCCTTTCCGCAACAATGGCCGCATCACCCAGGTGATCCCCTGCGGCAAGCTCATGCACGACACGGGTTTGCCGCCGCTCGACCACAAAGTCGACCGCGCGATGATCTGCGGCAGCCCGGCGATGCTCAAGGATTGCTGCGACATGCTCGATTCGGTGGGCTTCGAGATTTCGCCGCGCATTGGCGAGCCGGGTGATTACGTGATCGAGCGCGCCTTCGTCGAAAAATAGACGGGCATTGCGCGACGGGCACGGGCAGCCTGCGGGCTGCCCGTTTTCATTCCAATTCGGCGAGACGCTCGATAGCGGTTTCGACGCGCTCGACGGCAATCACCTCGATGCCCCTGACGGCGCTCTTGGGCGCATTCGCTTTGGGCACGATGGCGTGGGTGAACCCAAGCTTGGCCGCTTCACGCAGCCGTTCCTGACCGCGTGGCGCAGGGCGGATTTCGCCGGCCAGTCCGACTTCGCCGAACACTGCGAGCTGGCGCGGAAGCGGGCGGTTGCGCAACGACGAAACGATGGCCAGCAGCACCGCAAGATCGGCCGCTGGCTCGGTAATCTTGACGCCGCCCACCGCATTGACGAACACATCCTGGTCGTGACACACGACGTTCGCATGCCGATGGGCGACAGCCAGCAGCATGGCCAACCGGTTCTGCTCAATTCCCACCGTGAGCCGTCGCGGATTTGGCGCGTGGCTGGTGTCGACCAGTGCCTGCACTTCGACCAGCAAGGGCCGCGTGCCCTCCAGCGTGATCAGAACGCAGGCGCCGGCGACTTGCTCGCTGTGCTGCGACAGAAAAATCGCCGACGGATTCGTCACGGCGCGCAGGCCGCGGTCGGTCATCGCGAACACGCCCAGTTCATTCACCGCACCGAAACGGTTCTTGAAGGCGCGAACGAGGCGAAAACTCGAATGCGAGTCGCCCTCGAAATAGAGCACCGTATCGACCATGTGTTCGAGCACGCGCGGCCCGGCGAGTGAACCATCCTTGGTGACATGACCGACGAAAATCAGGCCGGTGCCGCTCTGCTTGGCAAAACGCGTGAGCTGAGCCGCACACTCGCGCACCTGGCTTACCGAACCGGGCGCCGACTGCGATGCATCGGAAAAGAGCGTCTGAATGGAATCGATCACCGCGAACCGTGGGCGCGCATCATTGAGCGTGGCGAGTATCGCTTCGAGTCCGATTTCCGGCAGCAACTGCAGCCCCTCAGTACTCAGTTGCAGGCGTTGCGCGCGCAGGGCCACCTGCTCGGCCGACTCCTCGCCGCTCACATAGACCACCGGGTGGTGCCGCGCGAGGATCGACAGCGCCTGTAACAGTAGCGTCGATTTGCCGATGCCCGGATCGCCGCCGATGAGCACCACACCACCCGCCACCAGGCCACCACCGAGCACGCGGTCGAACTCACCGATACCGGTGGACACGCGCGGCACTTCCCGCGGCGCAATTTCAGACAAGGCGGTAAGCCCCGACGCAACACCGGCGAGTGCGGTAAAGCGCCGCGTGACGCCTGTAGCCTCGGGTGCGGTCTCGACAATTGTGTTCCATTGACCGCAATGCGGACACTGGCCCTGCCAGCGCGGCGTATGCCCCGCACATTCGGTACAGGTGTAGGTACTGCGCGGCTTGGCTTTGGTGGCCATGAACTCAGCGCTGCGCGCGTTGCACGAAAACCGTTTCGGCAAATTCAGCGAATGTGGTGATCAGGCGCGAGCGAAACTTGTCTTTCGGGAAGATAACCTCGAGTGGCGTGTAAAGCCGGGGAGCCAGCGGAATCGCCACGAGCCGCCCTTCGCGCACGTCACGCTGGTTGGAGGTATGCGACGCGATGGCAAAGCCGAAGCCCTCGGCGGCCATCTGTTTGACCGCCGCGAGGCTACCCAATTCGGCAGCGATGATGAGATCGTCGATACTGATGCCGGCGTCGACAAAGTATTTTTCTGCCAGCTCGCGGATGGCATTGCCCGGCTCACGCGTAATGAATGCGTGCGGCACCAGATCGGCCGCGCTGAGCACGTCTGCATTTGCCAGCGGATGATCGGGGCGGCATATGACCTCGAGCTCGTCGCTCGCAGCTGCGCGGCGCTCGAGCGACGTATGTTCCGTAACAATCTCGATCAGACCCAGATCGAGATCGCGATTGGCCACCTGATCGACGATCCGTTTCGAGTTTCCCACCGAAACCCGTGGTACGACGCACGGGTAAGCCCGCTTGAATCCTTCGAGAATGAAGGGCAGCCAGTAGGCGGCAATCGTCGTGCTGGTTCCGATGTTGAGTGTTCCCGACAGTTCGTCGGTGAGTTCGGCGACGCGCGCTTCCATTTCGTCGTTTAGGCCGAGAATACGCTCTGCGTAGTTGGCGACGATTTCGCCGGCTGCTGTCGGCGTCGCACTGCCACGGCCGCGTTCCAGCAAGCGCGTGTTGAATTGCTCTTCGAGCTGCTTGATCTGAAACGTGACGGCCGGCTGCGTCATGAAAAGGCGTGCCGCAGCGCGCGTGAACGATCCGTATTTGATGACGGCGTGGAATACCTGCAAGCGACGATCGGCCATGGCGGGAATAAAGTTGTCTTATCGAACAGCTATTTCAACACAATTGTTTGCGGCGGCGTGCAACCCGCTCGCCGGACCGGCGCCAAACCCCTGGTCGGCGCAATAATTGGTTGCACTTCATGGTATAACCGGCCTTCTGCTTCGTTTGAGCGCCCGGTCCGTCCAGCGATGCCGCTCGGTTTCTACATCATCATGGCGGCACAGTTTTTTTCTGCGCTCGCCGACAATGCCCTGCTGATCGCTTCGATCGCGCTGCTGCGCGACATGCAGGCGCCGCACGAGTACGAACCGCTCCTTAAACTATTCTTCACGGTCTCTTACGTCGCCCTTGCGGCTTTTGTTGGCGCGTATGCCGATTCGATGCCCAAATGGCGCGTCATGCTGATCAGCAACACGGTCAAGATCGTCGGCTGCGGGACCATGCTGTTCGGCGCCCATCCACTGATCGCCTATGCCATTGTCGGTCTGGGCGCGGCCGCCTACTCGCCCGCCAAGTACGGCATTCTCACGGAATACCTGCCGCACCGCTTGCTGGTCGTTGCCAACGGCTGGATCGAAGGTCTGACGGTCGGTGCGATCATTCTCGGAACCGTAGTGGGTGGCGCGTTGATTCGCGACGACGTATCGAGCGCGCTGCTCTCGCTGAACATTCCGTTCATCGACACCTCGATCGAAGTGAGCCTGCTGGTGATCGGTATCATTTACCTGGTGGCGGCGGTGTTCAACATGTTCGTCCCCGACACCGGCGTCGATCACAAACCGCTCAAGAACAATCCGCTCTATTTATTGCACGATTTCAGCCACGCGCTCAAGCTGCTGTGGCGCGACAAGCTTGGCCAGATATCGCTCGCGGTAACGACCCTTTTCTGGGGCGCCGGCGCGACGCTGCAGTTCATCGTCATCAAGTGGGCCGAACATTCGCTGAACTTGGAGCTGTCGAAGGCATCGATGCTGCAAGGCGTGGTCGCCATCGGTGTAGCGGTCGGCGCCGTGCTCGCAGCACGCTTGATCACGCTGCGCAAATCGGTGCGGGTCATTCCGCTGGGGGTGGCGATGGGTCTGGTCGTGCTGACCATGCCGCTGGTGCACAGCCAGCCGATGGCGATCGTACTGTTGATCGTGATCGGCGCGCTGGCCGGTTTCTTCGTGGTGCCGATGAACGCCCTGCTGCAGCACCGCGGTCACATTCTAATGGGCGCGGGGCACTCGATCGCAGTGCAGAATTTCAACGAAAATCTCGCCATTTTGCTGATGACGGGCTTTTATGCCTTGCTGATCATGTGGGATGTCTCCATCAACTTCGTTGTCGTCATGTTTGGGCTCTTTGTGGCCGGCACAATGGTCGTCATCCGCCAGGTCCACATTCGCAACCAGCGCGAGTTCGACAACGTCGCCCTGCTCGACGACACGCCGCACTAGCATCGATACGCCTAAAGAATCACCGGTCGATTGGGCAGTTCGTCGGCGTTGTCGTCCGTCTTGGGGAAGTGCGTGGCAATGAGCGCGCCGATCTCGGCCACCGCCGCCTCACAACCGGCGGCGTAGTCGCCGGCACGAAAACAGGCTTCGAGCCGATCGCAGATCGCCTGCCATTGCGCATCCTCCACGCAACGTGCGATCGCACGGTCGGCAACGATTTCCACCGCATGATCGGCATACTGGATGTACACAAGCACGCCGGTGTTCTCCTCAGTGTCCCAGATTCCCAGGCTCGCGAACGCATCGAGCGCGCGCGCCCGTGGTGTCACGTCGCGAAGTAGCTGCGCGAGGCCGAGACCGCCTTCGATGGCGATGCCGATCTCGCCGCGATGTCCGCTTTCAGAAGCACGTATCGAAGTTTCGATACGCGACAGCAGCGCCTCGGGAAAGCGCCGCCGTACCAGCCAGGTCGGAATCGCCAGATGGCGCAAGAGTCGTTTGAAATCCATCACCACCGCCCCGACGCACCGCCGCCGCTGAAACCGCCACCGCCGCCACCGAATCCGCCGCCGGACGACCATCCACCGCCGCCGCCAAAACCGCCACCATGACCCGACCCGGTGATCCATGGTCCGCCGCCGCGCCCGCCACCAATCAGCAGCACGGCCAGCCCCGCCACCAGCGCGCCGAGTCCGCCCAGGGTGAGCGCACCTGTGCTGAAGAACCACAGGACGCCGCCACCCGCTGCGCCTGCAGCCGCGCCGAAGAGCCGGCCAAACATCGAGCGCAGGATCGGTGCTGCGAAAAACGCAATGAATAGCGTCTTCACGAACAGATCACCGATATCGGCCTGCGATTCGCGCGCACGGGGCGCAGGCGCGGGAAGCGGCTCGCCTTCGATACGCGCAATGATCGCGTCGATGCCGGCGCTGATGCCGGCGGCGAACCGGCCTTCACGGAACGCCGGCGTGATGTGATCCTCGACGATCCGTTTGGCAATCGCATCGGGAATCGCGCCTTCAAGACCCTGCCCGACCTCGATTCGCACCACGCGATCGTCCTTCGCGACCAGCAACAAGACGCCGTCGTCGGCGTCTTTTCGCCCGAGTTGCCATGCATCGACCACCCGGATGCTGTATTGCTCGATTGCTTCGGGTCGCGTAGTCGGGACGATGAGCACGGCGACCTGGCTACCCTTCTCCTGTTCGAGCGCAGCCAGCCGGCGTTCGAGCGTGTCGCGATCCGCGGCCTCGAGCGTTCCGGTCAGATCGGTCACACGCGAGGTGAGCGGCGGCACCGCTTGTAGCGGTTGTCCCGTGGCGGCGTTCGCCAGCAGCAGGGCAACGACGACGCCGAAACAGCTCAATCCCCGCACCAAGCGGCGCAAGAACATCAGTTGTATCCGCCTCGAAACACCCATCGCACGCTCATTGCTTCTGCCCGCCGAAATCCACCGTGGGTGGCTGACTCATTGCTTCGGGGTCCTCGACGGTGAAACTGGCCTTCGGCTCATAGCCGAAAATCATCGCTGTCAGGTTGTTGGGGAAGGTACGCACCGACACGTTGAATTCCTGCACGGCTTCGATGTAGCGGTTGCGCGCTACGGTGATACGGTTCTCGGTACCCTCCAGTTGCGCCTGGAGGTCGCGGAAATTGGCATCGGCCTTGAGATTCGGATAGCGCTCGACAACGACCATCAACCGCGACAGCGCGCCGCTCAAGCCGGCCTGCGCCTGCTGAAACTTGGCCATGGCGGCCGGGTCGTTGACCAGTTCCGGCGTCACCTTCATGCCGGCCACATCGGCGCGCGCTTTCGTCACCTCGGTGAGCACTTCCCTTTCATGATCGGCATAGCCCTTGACCACGTTGACGAGATTGGGCACCAGATCCGCGCGGCGCTTGTACTGGTTGAGCACTTCCGCCCAACTGGCCGTGACTTTCTCGTCGTTGATCTGGATCTGGTTGTAACCACAGCCAGAAAGCACGGTCGCGGCGACCCACAGCACGACCAGCGTACGAAGCGTTTTCATGAAAGGACTCCATCTTCGGACAGACGCGCCATTTGCCGGCGGGCGAAGCACAGGTCTTCCCACGCCTTGGCCTTGTCCATGGGATTGCGCAAAAGATATGCGGGATGGTACGAGACGACCACAGGTATGCCTTGATAATCAAAACATCGGCCGCGCGATGAGGCAATACGAATTTCGGTATTTAACAAACTCTGCGCCGCGGGCCGGCCGAGCGCGACGATGAGTTTCGGTTGAAGCAGTGCGATCTGACGGGCGAGAAACGGAAAACACGCGGCAAGCTCGTCAGTAGTCGGCGTACGATTGGCTGGCGGACGGCACTTGACCGTGTTGGCGATGAATACCGCGCGCTCCCGCGACAGGCCGATCGCCGCGAGCATCGCGTCGAGCAGCTTGCCCGCCTTGCCGACAAAGGGCTCGCCCCGCGCATCCTCCTCGGCGCCCGGTCCTTCGCCGACGAACAGCCAGTCCGCCTGGCGATCACCGACGCCGGGAACGGCGCGCCGGCGCTGCTCGCACAAGGCGCATGCGCGGCAAACGATGATCCGCTCGGTGAGCGCGTCCCAGTCGAGCGTCGCGATATCTTCCGAGCCCGCTGGGGATACGGCTGGAGACGGCGGCGACGCGACGACCGGTGGCACCACAACCGCGTCGCGCATTGCATCCGGTCCGCAAGCCGCGCTCGGTGAGACCGCGGCTTCGGCAGGCCCGCGGCGCAAGCGCCAGATCGGCCCCAGCCCCATTTCGCGCAAGATGCCGTCGCGGCGTGTCATGGCGCGACCCGCATCACGATCGCGTCTTCCCGCCCACCTTCCGCGGGGTAATAGGCGCGGCGACGGCCGACGCTCGTGAATCCGCTCTTTTCGTAAAGGTGCAGCGCTGGCGCGTTGGACGGGCGCACTTCAAGAAAAAACTGGGTCGCGCGCATCGCGCGCGCCGCGTCGCGCATGTGCCCGAGCAAGGCACCGCCAGCGCCCTTGCATTGCGCCTCGCGCACGATGCTGAGATTGAGCAGATGCGCCTCGTCGAGAATAAGCATCATGACGGAATAACCGACCGGCCCGCACCCATCGAGCATGACGCGGCAAAAATACCCCGCGTCCAGCGCATCGGAAAAATTTCCGTGCGTCCATGGAAAAGGATAGAGCTCGCGCTCGTTCTTCATCACCCATTCCAGATCATCGGTGGCCATCGGCCGATAGCGGTAGGCCGGCATTTCCGTCATGCGCGACCTCCCCGCGCCACCCGCTCGGCGACCGTAAGCGCCACCTTGTCGCGGACATACAGCGGACCAATGTCTTCGGGGTTCTGCGCGGCGGACACGCCACGAAGCGCGCCGAGGCGCACGAGATCAGCCGCCCGCGGACGCACATCGCCACGACGCTCGATCAAACCGTCGGCATGCGGCAAGAGACGGTCGGGGTAACTGGCAAAGCCGCTGCCGACGCCAATCCATTTGCCTTCCGGCAAATGGATTGCCTCGGGTGGCAGACAACGGGGGGATAGCAGCGGCTCGGGTCGCTCGTGCGTCGTCTCGTATCCTGCAAAGTAGACTTCGCCCATGCGCGCGTCGATGGCCACGAAAACGTTCCTGGCTTGCGTCGCGGCGGCGATCACGTCCAGGCTGCAGACAGGAATGATCTTCAGGCCGGAGGCGAGCGCCAGCCCCTGCGCCACACTGCACCCCAGGCGGAGCGCGGTAAACATGCCGGGGCCGACACCGAGTGCGATGGCGTCGAGTTCCCCGAGGCGCACGTGCTGATCGTTCAGCATCTGCATGATCGCTGGAATCAAGCCTTCCGAAGGCGTTGCGCCGCCATCGACAGCGCATTGGATGATTGCGCCATCGATCGACAGCGCAACGCTTACCGTGTCGCTGGAAGATTCGATACCAAGGATTTTCATTG
Source organism: uncultured Rhodocyclaceae bacterium (assembly GCA_965367985.1). GTDB lineage: Bacteria > Pseudomonadota > Gammaproteobacteria > Burkholderiales > Rhodocyclaceae > Nitrogeniibacter. The sequence goes on along the minus strand of CBDULG010000017.1, from coordinate 155 downwards.
AGACGGGATTGTACCCGTCGATACGAACGCCGGCTCAGTCTCGGCTACGGCGTCCGTAGGCCTTGCGGATGGCTTCGTCGATCTGACGACGCATCTCGAGCCGCTCCTCATCGCTCAGCGACGGACGTGCCTGCCCGTCACCGGACTGAATCCGA
>CBDULG010000016.1:0-18944 GCA_965367985.1 uncultured Rhodocyclaceae bacterium | reverse complement strand
GCCGATCTCGACACCCCTTTATCCATCTACCTGAAGCTCGCCAACGAGCCCTACAGCTACCTGCTCGAATCGGTGCAGGGCGGCGAGCGTTTCGGCCGCTATTCGATGATCGGTCTGGCGGCCAACACGCGCATCGAAGTGTACGAGCGTTCGGCGCTGCTGCTCACCGGCAACCGCTTGGTCGAGCGGCGTGACTACGGCGACCCGCTCAACTACGTCGCCGAGTTCATGGAGCGCATCAAGGTGCCGCCGCGCGAGAATCTGCCGCGCTTTTCGGGCGGGCTGGTCGGCTGCTTCGGCTACGACACGGTGCGCTACATCGAACCGCGACTGGCCGGCGCCAAGCTCGACGATCCGCTCGGTACGCCCGATATCCTGCTGCTGCTCTCCGAAGAAATCGCCATTGTCGACAACCTCTCCGGCAAACTCACGTTGGTGGTCTATGCCGAGCCCGAAGTGCCGCGCGCGTATCGCCGGGCGCAGCGCCGTCTCAAGGACTTGCTCGAAAAACTGCGATCACCGGTGGACATTCCGGACGACGTGCGCACCGAGCCGCAGGCGGAAGTGTCGAGCTTCGGCGAGGAGGACTTCAAGGCCGCCGTGCGCCGCGTAAAGGAGTACATCGTCGAGGGCGACGTCATGCAGACGGTGATCTCCCAGCGCATGAGCAAGCCGTTTGCGGCCTCGCCGCTGGCCCTGTATCGCGCCATCCGCACGCTTAACCCGTCGCCCTATATGTTCTTCTTCAACTTCGAGGACTTCCATGTGGTCGGCGCCTCGCCCGAAATCCTCGTGCGGCTCGAAGACGACAAGGTCACGCTGCGGCCGATCGCCGGCACACGCCCGCGCGGCGCGACCACGGAAGAGGATCTGGCGCTCGAAAAGGATTTACTGGGCGACGAAAAGGAACGCGCCGAGCATGTGCAATTGCTTGATCTGGGCCGTAACGATGTCGGCCGCGTGGCGCAGACCGGCACGGTTGAAGTGACCGAGCAGTTCGCCATCGAGCGCTACTCTCATGTCATGCATATCGTGTCGAACGTGGAAGGCCGCTTGCGCGACGACCTCAATGCGCTGGCGGTGCTGCGCGCCTCTTTCCCGGCCGGTACCGTCTCGGGCGCACCCAAGGTGCGGGCGATGGAAATCATCGATTCGCTCGAACCCGTCAAGCGCGGCATGTACGCCGGCGCGTCGGGCTACATCGGTTTTCACGGCGACATGGACCTGTGCATCAACATCCGCACCGCGGTGCTCAAGGACGGCATGCTGCATGTGCAGGCCGGCGCCGGTATCGTCGCCGATTCCGACCCCGACGCCGAATGGACCGAAACCCGAAACAAGGCGCGCGCCATGCTGCGCGCCGCGGAAATGGCCGAGCGTGGACTGGATTCGGAGATGGAATAACACGCCTTCGTGAGCGCATTTGGGCTACAATGTAGCGCATTGATTGGAGGATGAATCCATGGCTGAGAACGCAGTTGTCCGTGCACGCATCGACGCACACATCAAAGCAGAAGCTGACGCCGTACTGGCGGCGATGGGGCTGACCATATCGGATGCAATGCGCATGATGCTCACGCGAGTCGCGCGTGAGGGCGCGTTGCCTTTCGAGCCGCTTGTACCCAACGCCGCCACCGTCAAGGCAATGAAGGCAGCGCGCCGCGGCGACGCGGAATCTGTGACGCTTGACGAACTGCAAACGACGCTTGATGCGGTCGATTGAGCAGACCAAGCAGTTCAAAAGGGACTTGAAACGTGAATCCAGGGGCGTGCATCGAAAGGCACTTCAAGCCAGTTTCGTTGGCATCGTCACCGCCTTGGCAAACGACCAGCCGTTGTCGGCGAAGCACCGCGATCACGCGCTGACGGGCGATTGGAACGACCATCGGGATTGTCATGTCCGGCCGGATCTGGTGTTGATTTACCGCAAAACGGATGATGACGTGTTGCAACTCGTCCGCCTCGGCTCGCACAGCGAACTGAGTTTGTGAGCCGGACAAGACGCTCCGCGACGAATATCAAAACAAGTTGCGCGCATCAGCGCGCATGAAAACAAAGAACTGGACGCGCCATGTTGCTGATGATCGACAACTACGACAGCTTTACCTACAACCTCGTGCAGTATCTCGGCGAGTTGGGGGCGCGCGTCAAGACTTGCCGCAATGACGAGATCACCGTCGAGGACGTCGGTCATCTGGCACCCAGTCATGTGGTGATTTCGCCGGGGCCGTGTACGCCGAAAGAGGCCGGTATTTCGGTGGCGCTGATCGAGCGCTACGCCGGAAGAATGCCGATCCTCGGGGTCTGTCTCGGGCATCAAAGCATCGCCGCGGCCTTCGGCGGCAAGGTGGTGCATGCCAAGCGGCTCATGCATGGCAAGACTTCGCCGGTGCACCATGACGAAGCGGGCGTGTTTCGCGGTCTGCCCAATCCGCTCGAATGCACGCGCTACCATTCGCTGGCGGTCGAGCGCGACAGCTTGCCGGATTGCCTCGCGGTGAGCGCCTGGACCGAGGACGGCGAAATCATGGGCCTGCGCCACAAGACGCTGCCGGTCGAAGGCGTGCAGTTTCACCCCGAATCCATCCTGACGCGGCACGGCCACGACCTGCTGCGCAATTTTCTCGACAACACCGTGTGAAGGGAGAGTCCATGTCGATCAGCCCCAAGGAGGCGCTACAGCGCACCATCGAGCACCGCGAGATCTTCTTCGACGAAATGATCTCGCTGATGCGCCAGATCATGGGCGGAGAGATTTCGCCCCTCATGACCGCGGCGATCCTCGCCGGCCTGCGCACCAAAAAAGAAACCATCGGCGAGATCGCCGCCGCGGCTACGGTCATGCGCGAGCTGTCCACCAAGGTGACGGTGCCGGCGCCCATCGAAAACTTTCTCGACGTGGTCGGCACGGGCGGTGACGCCGCGCACAGTTTCAATATCTCCACGGCCACCATCTTTGTCGCCGCTGCCGCGGGCGCGCGCATCGCCAAACATGGCGGGCGCAGCGTGTCGAGCAAATCGGGCAGTGCCGACGTGCTCGAGGCGCTGGGCGTCAATCTGGCGCTCAGCCCGGATCAGGTGGCCGAGTGCATCCAGGCCACCGGCATCGGCTTCATGTATGCGCCCAACCACCACAGTGCGATGAAGAACGTCGCCCCGGTGCGCAAGGAAATGGGCGTGCGCACCATCTTCAACATCCTCGGCCCGCTCACCAACCCGGCCAGTGCGCCGCACACCTTGATGGGCGTCTTCCACCCCGATCTGGTCGGCATTCAGGCGCGCGTGATGAAGCAGCTCGGCGCCGACCATGTGCTCGTCGTGCATGGGCGTGACGGCATGGACGAGGTGTCGCTCGGCGCGGCCACCATGGTCGCGGAACTCAAGGACGGCGAGGTGCGCGAGTACGATATTCACCCCGAAGATTACGGTCTGGCGATGCAGTCCAGCCGTCAGTTGCGGGTGGCCGACGCGGCCGAATCGAAAGGCATGCTGCTCGGCGCGCTCGACAATGTGCCGGGGGCGGCGCGCGATGTCGTGGTGCTCAACGCCGGGGTGGCCTTGTATACCGCCAAGGTGGTTGGCAATGTCGCCGAGGGTATTGGCCGGGCGCGGGAAGCGATCGCCAGCGGCGCGGCCCGTGCCAAGGTCGATGAGTTCGCCGCATACACGCGGCGTTTTGCGCGGGCATGAGCGACATCCTCGACCGCATCCTCGCCGTCAAGCGCGACGAGGTGGAGGCGGGTCGCCAGCGCCAGTCGCTGGGCGAGATCGAACGGGCGGCGCGTGCCGCGTCGCCCGCACGCGATTTCGTCGGCGCCCTGCAGGCCAAGATTTCGGCCGGCCGCTCGGCGGTGATTGCCGAGATCAAGAAAGCCAGCCCGTCCAAAGGCGTTTTGCGGGAGGATTTTCAGCCCGCGCAGATCGCCGCGTCCTACGCCGCAGGCGGCGCCGCCTGCCTGTCGGTGCTCACCGATCGCAGCTTCTTTCAGGGTGCGCCCGAGTACCTGCAACAGGCGCGCGATGCCTGTGCGCTGCCGGCATTGCGCAAGGATTTCCTCATCGACCCGTGGCAGGTCTTCGAGGCGCGCGCGATGGGCGCCGACGCCATCCTGCTGATCGTCGCTGCCTTGTCGCTTGCCCAGATGCAGGAAATGGAAGCACTTGCCACCGATCTGGGCATGGCGGTGCTTGTGGAAAGCCATGATGCCGGCGAACTGGACGTGGCACTACAATTGCGCACGCCGCTGATCGGTATCAACAATCGCAATCTGCGCACCTTCGAGGTGTCGCTCGATACCACGCTCGACCAGCTCGAGCGCATCGACGCCACGCGAATCGTTGTCACCGAGTCGGGGATCGCTCACGCTGCCGATGTCGCGCGCATGCGCCGACATGGCGTAAATGCGTTTCTCGTCGGCGAAGCCTTTATGCGGGCGCCCGATCCTGGAACCGAACTTGAATTATTGTTTGCCTGATATTGTCTCAACCTCGACACAAACGTTGGCCGCTTTGCGGTCCCAAGCAGATATTTTTGAGAATTCATAAAGACGCGTTTCGCAGTCATCGCCCATCGGGATCTCGCAACTGTAATTTCCAGGTCGAGTCATGACCTCGTCGGCTGACACCCCAACACGCCGACGTTCGGTCTGGTTTTGGCTCGCCATTACCGTGCTTTCCGTCCTTCTGCTGCTGATTGCGGCGGTCGGGTGGCTGCTGGCGAGCGAAAGTGGCTGGCGTCAGGCGGCGCGATGGGCAAATGATTTCACCGGTGGCATGGTGCGCATCGATGCGCCCAGCGGCCGCTTTTCCGACGCCTTCGGTTTCGAACGGCTCGAGGTGCGCAGCGACACCCTGAATCTGGTCATCGACGATGTGCGCCTCGACTGGTCGCCCGCGGCGCTCACGCGCGCGCATCTGCAGATCGATTCGCTCGAAGTCGGCGAGGTGCGCTTCGCCACGGCGCCGTCGACCGAAGAGAGCGCGCCGCCGTCCCTGCCGTCCTCGCTGGCCTTGCCGATCACCGTGTCGGCGCCGCATATCGCGGTCGGAAAGGTGATTCAGGAAACCTTTCCGTTCGAGGCCGACAGCCCCGCGGCGACACCGCTCGTCGAGTCGTTGCAGGCCCGTCTGGAGGCCGACGGCAGCACGCACCAACTCGTTGTCGAATCGCTCAAATCGCCTTGGGCCGAAGGCTCTGCCGAGCTGCGCATCGCCGCGCAGGCGCCCTACGAAACACAGGCCGACGCCAACATCAGCGCCGAATTCGAGGGCCACCAAGCCGAAGCCGATGTCGCGCTGCGTGGTCCGCTCGAGGCGCTCGACGGCAGCATCACGGCGCGCAGCGAAGGCGCGAAAGTGGACGTGACGACGCAACTCACGCCCTTCGCCGAATCGCCCCTGTCGCGGCTTGTCATCAAGGGTGAAGGGATCGATCCGGCACGCTGGCAGGCCGGTGCGCCGTCCGCCGATCTGTCGCTCGATGCGACCTTCGATGTGCCAGCCGCCGACGAATTCACGCTTTCCGGACCCTTGCAGGTGCGCAACGCCAGCCCCGGCGCGTACGACGCGGGCGGTGTCCCGGTCAGTGCCATCGCGGCGCAACTGAAGCTTGTCGGCGAGCGCGTCCAGCTTGATGAACTGACGATCGACCTGCCGGGCGAGGGACGTATCACCGGCACCGTCGACGCCGCAGGCGCAACCGATGTGACCGCCGATCTGGCGCTCGACAAGATCAACGCTCAGCAACTCGACGGTCGCGCACCGCCGAGCGCGCTAAGTGGCAACATCGTGCTGCGTGGGGATGAAAGCGGCCAGCACCTGACTGGCGAAGTGAGCGACGCGGTGGCCGTGCTGAGCGCGATCCTCGATGTGCGCCACGCGAATGAAGCGCTGGCGATCGAGGAGTTCACGCTGGTCGCCGGCAAGGGCAAGGCGGCGGTCAAGGGCCAGCTCGCGCTCACCGGCACGCAGGCGTTTTCGGCCGACGTCAAACTTTCCGCGCTCGATCCCAGCAAGCTGATGCCCGACGCGCCGCCCGGCAGCATCACCGGCAGTGTCGAGCTCGAGGGGCAGGTCACCGATCTGCAGGCGCGCGGCCGATATGAGCTCACCGGGAGCCGGCTGATGGATCGGCCGCTGGCGGGTAAGGGCAGCTTCGACTGGCAGGGCGAGCGTCTCGCGCAGGTCGACGCGCTGCTCATCGTGGGCGATAACCGCCTCAACGCCAAAGGCGCCTGGGGACGGCCCGACGATAAATTGCAGGCCAAGGTGTCGGCGCCGCGCCTCGACCAGATCGCGCCGGAAATGGGCGGCTCCGCGCAACTCGACGCACAGATCAGCGGTGGCCTCGAAACGCCCGCCGGCAAGGTTAGCGGCCGGCTGAGCGCGCTGCGCCTGCCCGGCGATCTGCGCATCGCCTCGCTCGACATCGATGCCACGCTGGCTGGCGGGCTCGACGGCCCATTCACAGTGGACCTCAAAGGCGGCGAAGTGTCGTCGGGGCCGAAGCCGCCGCCGCTGGTGAAACGCTTTGCGCTGGACGCGCGCGGCACGCGGGCAAAGCACACTTTGGCGCTCGATGTGCAGGCGCCGACCGATGCCGTCAAGGCGCAGTTGAACGGCGGACTGGCCGAGACGGCGCAATGGGACGGCCAGATCGAACAGTTGAAGATCACCGGGCGCTTGCCGCTCACCTTGCGCAAACCGACCGGCCTGAGCCTTGCGGCGGATCGCATTCGTCTCGCGCCCGGTGCGTTCACCGCCGCCAGAAACGGCGAGCTGGTGGTTAACGAAACCGTGTGGACACCGGGCAGCCTGACCACCTCCGGGCGCATGAGCGGCCTGCAAGTCGGCCTCGAAACACGGCCCGATCAGGGGCCGAAGGGCGGCGAGGGCGAACTGCAGCTGGGCGGCGAATGGAATCTCGACCTCGCCAAACGCGCCACCGGCACCGTGCGTATTTTCCGCGAGGCCGGCGATCTGGTGCTGGTGGGTGATGCGGTGATTCGCTTCGGCCTCTCCCGGCTCGAGGCCTTGGTGACCGTCGATGAGGACAAGGTGGCGCTCAGCGTCGATGGCGAGGGCAGCCAGTTGGGCAAGCTGGCGGCCTCTGCCACCGCCGGCTTGCGCCGTGTCGATGGGGTGCTGCAACTGGACATGGATGCGCCGCTGCTCGGCTCGGCTTCGCTCGATGTGCCGTCGATCGCCTGGCTCGGTCCGGTGGCCAGCCCGACGCTGCGCGCCGGCGGCGAATTGCTGGCGGAGTTTTCGCTCAGTGGCACGCCCGCCAAGCCGGTCGGCGCGGGGCGCGTCAATGGCAAGAAGTTGTCGATCGAAATTGCCGAAGAAGGGTTGCGCTTGAGCGGCGGCACGCTGTCGGCGCAATTCGATGCCGAACGGCTGCGCATCGAGGAGCTGTCCTTCGTCTCGCCCAGCGAGGTCGCGCCGCGCGACAATCGCGTGCCTTACAAGGCACTCACGCGCACGCCGGGTACGCTCAAGGCGAGCGGCGAAGTGCGTCTGGCGGACGGCGAGGGCGGCATCACCTTTGAAGCCGACCGCCTGCCGGTGTTCCAGCGTGTCGATCGTTGGCTGGCGATCAGCGGCAAGGGACGCGTGCAGACGCGCTTTGCCGCACCCGGCATCGAAGCGCAGATGCGTGCCGACGCGGGCTACCTCGAATATGCCAAGACGCCGCCGCCAAGCCTGTCCTCCGATGTGGTGATCATCACCCCGGAGGAAGAGGCGGAGCCGGAAGCCAAGGGCGGCAGCGCACTCAGCGCGCGCATCGGGATCGATCTGGGCGAAAAGTTGTATCTCGCCGCGCTCGGGCTGGAAACACGCCTCGCCGGCAAACTCTTGCTGGTCGCGCGTGCCGGGGAGCCTTTACGCGCCACCGGATCGCTGAAAACGGTGGGCGGCACCTATGAGGGTTACGGGCAGGCATTGAGCATCGAACGCGGCGTGGTCAATTTCCAGGGTCCGCTCGACAATCCCGGGCTGGACGTGGTGGCGCTGCGCACCGGTCTCGAAGTCGAAGCCGGCGTGTCGGTGTCGGGGACCGTGCGGCGTCCGCGCATCAAGCTGGTGTCGAATCCGGATGTGCCCGACGCGCAAAAGTTGAGCTGGATCGTGCTCGGTCGCGCGCCGGAAGACGACAACGGCGGCGCCGACATGGCCTTGCTGCTGCCGGCGGCGCAGGCACTGCTCGGCGGCCCCGGCGGCGGCATGACCGACCAGCTCGCGGCCGGCTTGGGCCTCGACGAGTTTTCGATCGGCCAGGGCGAGCTGAACAGCGCCAGCCGCTCGGCGACCAGCTCGGTGGTCAGCAGCGGTAGCGCGACCAGCGAGGCCACGGTGGGCGGGCAGGTGCTGAGCGTCGGCAAGCGGCTGTCGGCCAAGACCACTGTCAAGTTCGAGCAAAGCCTGTCGGGCGTCGAGCAACTGGTGAAGATTACCCACCAGCTCACGCGCCGCCTTTCGGTCATCGGCCGCACCGGTACCGACAACGCGGTCGATTTGCGCTGGTCGATCAGCTTCCGCTGACGCGGCGCCGCGGGCTCGGCCTATCGGACCGCCTCGTGATGCGGCGCGCGCGTCACACAGGGAGCGTAACGGCCGCGCGTGATCGGCCGCGCACCTCGACCGTCCGTCGGATGGTGCCCTGTTTTACCTGACCGCACGGACATTTTCGTTATTTATTTCGCCTATTTTCGACCGGTATATTGCTAGCATCGAGGGGACACCAACCTTCGAGGCAGGCAGAAAAGAATGCGAAAGAACAAACGATCGACCGGACCGGGCATGGCGGCGTGGTCCGTGTCGAAGGCGGTATGCCTGGCGGCCGGATGCGCGCTCGCCCCGCTCGCGCAGGCCAGCACCATCGACGCCTTCGCGGCGGTCGGCAGCTGCAGTGCGAGCGCTGGCGGCGGCATGTATCGAAGCGCCGACGGCGGCTGCAACAACCTGCAACCGGGGCAAGACGCATGGGGCGCGGCGGGAATCCAGTTGTTGCGCATGGGCGCAGCGGCCTACGGCGCCGACGGCTACTCGATGCGCACCGATCTGCCTGCGCCGCGCGCCATCAGCAATGCGGTGGTGGCCCAGTCCGCGTCCATTCCGAATGACCTCTACGTGTCGGCGATGCTCATGCAATGGGGGCAGTTCGTCGATCACGACATTGGCCTTACGCCGGCGCAGCATGGTGCTGAATCGATGCCCATATCCATCCCGCCGGGCGATGCGCATTTCACCGGCGAAATGCCGTTCAATCGCTCGATCTACGACGCCGCGACGGGCAGCTCCGCGGCCAATCCGCGCCAGCAGGTGAACGTCAATACAGCGTGGCTCGACGGCTCGCAGATCTACGGTTCGGATGCGCAGACCGCGCTCGAACTGCGCACCGGCAGCAACGGCACGCTCAAGATGTCCGAGGGCGGGCTGTTGCATCGTGATTCGGCCGGCAACTTCGTTTCCGGTGACGAGCGGGTCAACGAGCAGATCGGGCTGACCGCAATGCACACCCTGTTCAACCGCGAACACAACCGCATCGCCATAGAGATCGAAGACGCGCTGCGCGGCACGGCCGTTGGCGGAATCAACCCTGGCGCCACGGGTTATGAAGCTGCGCTCGACGAGGCGGTCTATCAGGAGGCGCGCCGCATCAACATCGCCCAGATGCAGGCGATCACCTACAACGAATGTCTGCCGGCACTGCTCGGTGACGACGCGCTCACGTCGTGGAACGGCTATAGCAGCGACATCAATCCGGGCATCGCCAACGAATTCAGCACCGCGGCCTTCCGTTTCGGGCATTCGACCTTGAATCCCGAATTGCTGCGCATCGACCAGAACGGCGAGGCGGTGGCGGGCGGTCATCTGCCGCTCGAGCAGGCCTTCTTCAATCCCGGCCTGCTGCTCGAGCCGGCCAATGGCGGTATCGAGGCGCTGCTGCGCGGCCTCGCGGTGCAGCGTGCTCAAGCGGTCGATACCTATGTTGTCGATGCGGTACGCAACATGCTCTTTCCGCCGCCGGTTGACGTGGGTTTCGATCTGGCCGCGCTCAACCTGCAGCGCGCACGCGATCACGGTCTTGGCGGCTATAACGCATCGCGCATTGCCTACGGGCTCGCCCCGGTCGACTGGGACAGCGCGGCGTTCCTGCCGGGGATCAAGGAAGCCCTGATGTCCGTGTACGGCACCATCGACGCGGTCGACCTGTGGATTGGCGGGCTGGCCGAGCAACATGTCAATGGCGGCATGCTCGGCGAGACCTTCGCGACAATCGTGGCGGATCAGTTCACCCGCCTGCGCGACGGCGACCGCTTCTGGTATGAAAACGCGCAGTTCGAAGACCTGTGGCTCGATTTGATCAGGGAAACCCGTCTGAGCGAAATCATCATGCGCAACACGAGCATCGACGCGATGCAGTTGAACGCCTTTTTCATGGTTCCCACACCCGGTGGATTGGCGACCCTGCTCGCCGGCATGATCGCGCTCGCCGTGTCGAGGCGCGCGCGCCCGCGCCGGTGACGGCCGCGGGCGAAAGACCGTTCGCCGGCGCGATCGCGGCGTGCTGCGTGTTCAGGCGAGTTTGTGTTCGAGCACGTAGCGCGTGATGCCGGCGTTCGAATCGACCTCGAGCTTTTCCAGAATGCGCGAGCGGTAGGTGCTGATCGTCTTTACGCTCAGGTGCAGTTTCTGGGCGATGTGGGTGAGCGAGACGCCGCGGCTCACCATCAGCATCACTTCCATTTCGCGCTCCGACAATGTTTCGTGCGCCAGCCGCTTGCGCTCGCCCGAGGCGGCAGATAGCAGCTTGTCGGCGAGTTCGGGGCTGAAAAAGCGCGCGCCGCCGGCGACCGTGCGCAAGGCGCTGAGAATCTGTCCCGGTGGGCTGTCCTTGTTGAGATAGCCGCACGCGCCGGCGCGCATCGCCTCGAGCGCGAACTCGTCCTCCGAGAACATGCTGAAGATGACGACCGGCAACTCCGGTTGCAGGCGCCGGATCCGTTTGAGGACTTCCAGCCCGTTCATATCCGGCAGATTGATGTCGAGCAACAGCAGGTCGCAGACGGCGGTATCGACTTGCGCGAGCACGTCGGCGCCGGTCGAAGCCTCGGCGACAATCGTCATGTCTTCGGTTGATGCGAGAAACTGGCGCAGACCGCTGCGCACCACCGCGTGATCGTCGGCGATAAGCACCCTGATCATGCCGAACGCATCCAGGTTACCGGGCGTTCCGCGTCGTCCGCGATCGGCACACAGAGGCTGACGCGCGTGCCGCTTCCCGTTGCCCTGCCGCCAATCTTCAGCGTGCCGCCGAGATGATTCGCACGCTCACGCATGCCGATGATGCCGAATGCGTCGGCGCGCAGCAGAGCGTCCTGGTCGATGCCGGCGCCGTTGTCGACGATGCGCACCGCCAGGGTGCCACGCCATTCGCGCGCACTGATGATTACGCGCGTTGCGCCCGAGTGTTTCGCCACGTTGGTCAGCGCTTCCTGAATGATCCGGAATACGGCAATGTTGGTCGCGTCGGGCAGGCAGGATTTCGGCTCGGCCAGGCGCAGTGTGGTGGCAATCCCGGTGGTGAGCGAAAACTGCTTCACATGCGCCCGGATGGTCGTGATCAGGCCGAGTGCGTCGAGCGTTGGCGGTCGCAGGCTGCCCGAGATGCGGCGCGTCACCTGCAAGGCGTTGTCAACCTGGCCGAGCAAAGCGGTGCAGGTTTCGCGCGCGCCCTCGCCACGCGGCTGCTCGGCGAGGGTGGCGAGGCCGAGCCGGAGCATGGTCAGGCTGGCGCCGAGTTCATCGTGCAATTCGCGCGCGATCGCGGCGTTCCGGGCTTCGCTTATCGAGTCCACATGACGCGCCAGTTGCTTGACCCGATCGGCCCAGCGCAGCTGGTCCAGTTCCGCCTGCTTGCGCGCCGTGATGTCCTTGTGACGGATCACCACGCGCGTCGGGCCGGCGCCGGCGAAGCGCGTGATGTGCATCTCGAACCAGCGTGGCGCATGCTTGGACGCACACTGATACTCAAGTTGGAACGCATCGCGCCGCCCGGCGAGCAGATCGGCCACCGCCTTGCGCGCCTTGCCACGGGTGACGCGCGTCCAGCAGGCCATGCCATAGGGGTCGGATGGGCCATCGTCAGGCGTCACGGCGCGTACGCAGCCAATTTCGCCGGCCGCGAATTCCCGCCATGCCTTGTTGGTGGCGATGACGTTTCCCCGTTCGTCGAGTACGCCGAGCCGCGTATCGATCGAATCGATTGTTTCGCGGGCAAAGCGCTCGGCACTGGCCAGCGCCTGAGCGCGGCCCTCCGCTTCGGCCGTGCGCTGAGCGACCAGTTCTTCAAGCACCTCGTTGAGCCGGTTCTGTCGGTGTGCCGTCTCCTTGTAGGCGGTGATGTCGGTCAGCGTGCCGACCATCCGCGCCACGCGTCCGACGCGGTCATACAACACGTGGGCGCGGTCGAGCACATGGCACCAGCTGCCATCGTTGCAACGCACGCGGTATTCGACGCTGAATCGATGGCGCCCGTGCTTCATCGCCTCGACCATCATCGGGCGGACGCGGCGCAGATCGTCGGCGTCAACACGTTCTCTCCACAACTGCCGGGACGGTGCCACGCCCATGGCGTAGAAATCGCGGCCTGCGCTCAGGGTGGTGCTCCAGTGGAGTGAATCGCTGCGGCGATCCCAGTCGTAGAGGCCGCCCGGAATCGCTTCGACGGCGAGGCGCAAGCGCATCTCGCTCTCCGTCAACTCCTCCAGTTGCCTGTGCTCGGAGATGTCGGTCAGCGTAATGCGCAGGGCGAACGGGCCTTGCTCGGAGGGTACCGCGGCGCCGCTCAGGCGCACCGGCAAATCGCTGCGGTCGGCGCGCCTCAGCAGCACGTTGCAACGCATCTCCCCAGGCGCCGCGCATAGTCTGCGCAGGAAAACATGACAACGGTCGCGGTCGTCGAAGGCAATGAACTCGACCAGGCGATGGCCCAGCAATTGCACCCGCTCGGCGCCCAGCATGCGGGTTGCGGTGAGGTTGATCTCATTGATGATGCCGTTGCGGCTCAGCGCCAGATAGCCGACCGGTGCAAATTCGAACAGATTGAGGTAACGGTCGCGCGCGTCTTCCAGGGCAAGCTGGGTGCTGCGCAAGGCCTCGTTCTGCATCTCCAGTTCGACCTGGTGGACGCCCAGTTCATGCGTCAGCGCGGACACGCGATCATCGGTCGATGCGTCCGCACGCGGCGCGGCGCTCAATGCCTCGGTGTCGATGGCCGCTGTTCGCTCGATTGCACTTGTCTTGCCCATGAGCTTGTCCCTCAGCGCCCGACATGCGGGCGGCTGGCCGGATTGGTCACTGCTTCATCTATACACCGTTGGGCGCCGATGCGATGTCGGAAATATCTGACAAGCACGGTGACTTTTTCCGACGCATGTCGCGGGTTCCTCCGACAGACAGGCCGTTGCGTTCCGTTAACAATGTCACAAAAATAGACAGATGCCAATTGCCCATATAGGGCATGTGCCGGGGCGGCGGCATTGAGACCATTGGACGGAGACAGAATGAAATTTCGCGATGGACGCGTTGTCAAGGTGTGGCGCTCGGTCGATGGACAGCAAGCGCTTGAGAACCACGATGCAGCGGGCGGCCCAATGCCCGCCGGCTTCTATTGCGTCATGCGAGCCGCAGGCAGGCGGCGCATCGACTCCACGGGTGTGCGGCCGGTAACCATGTACGGCCCGTACGCATCTGCGCACATCGCGCGGGTGATCGAGACCAGCGCGCGCGCTTTCGGCTTGCTGCCCGCGGCGGAGCGCGCTCCCCGCGCGCGCGACATCAATGACCATATCAGCGTCGTGCCCGCCAAGCGCGCGGCGGCTTTGCCGACCGGTGGCGCGAAGGTGCTGCAACTGGCGGCGCCGCGCTGAGCCCCGTTATCCCTTCTTGATCTTTTCTTGACGTTTCGACGTCGTCCATGGTGCGTGGCGGCCACGAGCATGCGCGCACCTCATTTGAGGTAGGTTCCCCGATGAAATCCATCAACTATATGAACAGCGTCTCCGAAGTGGCCAACGCCAATGGCGAGGCCATCAAGTCGATGTACATGCTTTCCCTGGAGGCCGCGCAAAAGCTTGGCGAACTGAATGGCGAAATGGTCAGGTCGTTCGTCGACAACGTGCAGAAGATCGGCGCCACCAGCGACGCCGAAGAGCGCGTAAAAGTGCAGGCGCAACTGTTCGAGCGCAGCAGCGACTATTTCCGGGAGCTCACCGACGTGTTTTCCAGCACGATGCCCGAGATCGGCCGCCTCAACGCACAGCGCATGAATGCGGTGATGGACATGATGGCCGAGCAGGCCCAGCAATTGTCCGCGGCGAAGCGCAAGTCGGAGCGCAGCGCCGATATGGCCGAGTTGATGAAGTCGAGCTTCTTCAATCCGGCCGTGGCCTATGAAAACATGTTCAACATGACGCAGCAGCTGTTCGATTCCAGCCTTCAGGCCGTCGGCCAGAAACCCGCCGGCAAGGCAGTTGCACGTGCCAGCGAAGAAGGCAAGAAGGCGGCCTGATCGGCCGGCCCGCGCACGGCTCACGCCCGCGCGCGGGTCACGAATTTGCGCCGCGCCCGCGGCGCCGCTTGCATGCGCCCCGATGGGCGCGCACACGCCCGTGCGCGGCGGCGTGCCGGGGTCGTCCGGGGGTCGCGTCGTGAGGCCTCTTGCGCGATGAAGCGCCTTCGCGAACTTTCCCTCACCGGGCAGTTGTTGCTCACTGTCCTCGTGCCGGTGGTGGCGCTGTCGGCGACCACCAGCGCGCTCTTTATCGCCTATGGCAGCCATCCGATCGATTTGGCGACGCGCGAGCGGGGGCTGGCGATTGCCCGGTTCCTCGCGCCGGCGACCGAATACGCGGTGATGTCCGGCAACACCGAAGGACTCGACGGCATGCTGGGCGCGGCATTGGGCCAGGACGGCGTGGTCGCCGTTGCGGTCTTCGATGCCGGCGCCGCGCCACTCGCCCGCCGCGGCGACATGCAGATTTTCGATCCTCAATGGCTGACCGGGACGGAGCGAGCGCGTGTCGACGCCAGCCGCCCGGGGCGTCTCGCCTTTGCCGCGCCCGTGCGGCCGACGCCGATCGACGTCGGTGGCCCGGTGGCGCCTGCCGCGGCGTCGCCAATCGGTGCGGCGCTGCCGACGGGTTGGGTATATCTCGAACTCGATACCCGGCCGATGGAAGCGGCACGGCGCAATGTCGTGCTCACCGCCATCTTGCTTGCCATCGGCGTGCTCGCACTGGCGGCCATTCCAGCCATTCGGCTGGCGCATCGCCTGGGCGATCCGGTGGCGCGCCTGGCCGACGCCGTCGGCCGCGTGGCGGCAGGGCAGCTCGATGTCCCGATGCCCGCCTGCAATGCGGCGCGCGACATGGAGGTGCTGGAGAAGGGATTCAGCACAATGAGCGCGAAAATCGCCGATGCCCAGCGGCGGATGAAGGAAACGAGCGGCGACGCCACCTCAAAACTCGAATATCTGGCGCTGCATGACCCGCTGACCGGCATGCTCAATCGCCGTGCCTTCGAAAAGGGGCTGGAGATCGCATTGCACGCCTCGCGCCGATCGGCCGATCATGGTGCCACCCTGTGCTTTGTCGACCTCGACCATTTCAAGGAAGTGAACGACGCCTGTGGCCACGCCGCCGGCGATGCACTGCTCAGATCGGTCGCGGCGCTGTTCAGCCGGCACATGCGCGCCGGTGACCGCGTGTACCGCATTGGCGGCGACGAATTCGCGATCATCCTCGACGGCTGTTCACCGCAGGACGCGCGGCGCATCGCCGAAGGGCTGTGCAAGGCCATCGCCGCGCTGCAATTCACCTGGGGTGGGCACACCTTCCGCATTGGCGCGAGCATCGGGCTGGCGCGCATCGAGAATCGTTCGACTTCCGCCGCGGCGCTGCTCGAGGGCGCGGACGCGGCGTGCTATGTGGCCAAGCGCGGCGGACGCAGCCGCGTCGTCGAGCATCAACCGGCGCCTGTGATCGGCAGCCAGCACGCCGCCTGAGCACGCATGCGGCGCGGTGCTTCAGGCGGTGTCGTCGGCCGCCGGGCCGCTGGCGATGGTCAGCAGAATCAGCGGTTCGCTGGCCGTTTCATCGATGATGCGGCGCCCGGTCAGTTCCAGCGTACGCCGCCCCGCGCCGGGTAAATCTGCCTCCAGCGCGTAGGCGGTGAATGCGTTGTCGTTGGGCAGCACGTTTTCGAGCAGGTTGCGCAAGGCCGGCACGTCAAGCTCGCGCCTGCCGAGCGCGTAGATCGCGCGGCCAACGGTGGCCTCCGGCTGCGTATCGAAAAGTTCGCAGAACGCGCGACTCACCGAGATCACCTTCAGCTTCGCATCGAGCACCACCAGCGGCTCGCGCACCGTGTCGATGATCGACTCGGCAAGTTGCCGCGCGGCCCGCTCGCGCGCCTCGAGCGCGGTGCGCGCGGTGATGTCGGAAAAAGTCAGCACCACGCCGTCGATCAGGTTGTCGATGGTGCGATACGGCTTGATACGCACCAGGAAGGTTTCGCCGCTGCGCAGCCGTACGGTGTTTTCGAGCGGTGCCAGGGTGTCGAGCACGGACTGCGCATGAACGAGCAGGGCGTCGGGGTCGGCACCGACGATGCCCGACTTGATGTCGGCCAGCGCACGGCCAACGTCGCCATCGACCAGCCGGTAGATGCGTGTCGCATCGCGCGTAAAGCGCCGGATGCGCAACTGAGCGTCGAGAAACACGACACCGGTGGCGACGTTGTCGAGCAGGTTCTTCATGTCGTCCTGCACCGCGTTCAACTGCACGATCTTGGCCTGTAATTCGGCGTTGACCGAGATGAGTTCTTCGTTGATCGCATGCAACTCCTCCTTCGAGGTCTCGAGTTCCTCGTTGGTGGACTGAAGTTCCTCGTTGGCCGATTGCATTTCCTCGTTGGTGGCGTGCAACTCCTCGTTCGACGACTGTTGCGCTTCGATGATCGACTGCAGTTTTTCGTGGGTGTCGGCGAGGTCGCGCTCGAGTATCGCGACGCGTTGCGCATCTCTCGCCGCATCGGCGTGGCCACCGCGCCGCCGCGCCGCGCGACCGGGTGGCGCAACGGGCGCTTCGATGTCCTGAAAGCTGATCAGCAGGGTTTGCCCCTGCTTGGCGTCCGCCGTCAGCGCCTGCACGGTGAGCCCGACTTTCTGCGCCGCGCCGGTCTTGGGAAAGGCGACCTCGCGCGTGATCGGCACGGCTTGCCGTGTGGCGGCCTGCAGCGCCGAGAACAGATCGAGTTGCAGCGCGGGGTGCGCCATGGTCACCACGTTGAGGCTGGCCTGCCCGGGCGCCGGACGCAGGTATCGGTCGGTGTCGCCATGTACGAAAAGGATGTTGCCCGTGGCGTCGACAAGCACCGAGGGCGGTGCGAAGGTGCGCAGCAGCATGTCGCGCGTCAGCGTGGCAAAGTCGCGCGGGCCGGCCACCGGTGCGTGCTCGGTGGATCGATCAGCGGATTCGGCGGGCCAGCGCATACCCGTGGCGGCGAGCACGCGTGGGGCGGCGGGCGCCGGGGTGGCGCGATAGAGCTTCCACTTGCGGTGCAGCGGGGAAAACATCGCGGTGTGCTCGCCGATGCTCTCCGATGGCGACAGGAACAACACGCCGCCGGATTCGAGGGCGTAGTGAAAGGTGCGCAGCAGCCGCTGCTGAGCTTCCGGCTCGAGGTAGATCATCAGGTTTCGGCAACTGAGCAGGTCGAGCCGGGTGAATGGCGGATCCTTGAGGACATCGTGGACGGCAAACACCACCATGTCGCGCAACGACTTTCTGATGACATATTGCGTACCGGATTTGGCGAAGCCGTGTGTCAGGCGCGCCGGCGTGATGTCCGCCGCGATCGACGCCGGGTAGCGTCCAGCGCGGGCGCGGTCGATGGCCTCGTCGTCGAGGTCGGTGGCATAGATCTGCACGCTGAAGGCGCGCTGCGTCTCCTCCATCAATTCGTGCAGGACGATGGCGATCGAGTAGGCCTCTTCGCCGTTGGCGCACCCGGCGACCCAGGCGCGAAAAACGAAATCGTCGGGGCGTTCGGCGAGGTAGGGGCGCAGCACATCGTTCTTGAGCGCCTCGAAGGCCTCGGCGTCGCGAAAGAATCCGCTCACATTGATCAGCAGTTCCTTGAACAGCGCGCGGATTTCGACCCCGTCATTGCGCAGCAGCTGCGCATAGTGGCTGGCGTCATCGGTGCACTGCGCGGCCATGCGGCGGGCGATGCGGCGCAACATGGTGTTCTTCTTGTAGCGGGAAAAATCGTGCCCGGTGGTCGAGCGCAGCACCGTCAGGATGCGTGTCAGTGCGTCGCCGGTGGTCAGCGATGCGGGCACTGGCTCGTCAGCCGGTGGCGGCGCGCCGCGAACGGCCCGGCCGGCAAAGTGCATGATGACCGCCGGCATGTCCCGCGGTGCAAGCACGTGGACGGACACTCCCGCGGCGATCGCGCTGTCGGGCATACCGTCGTACTGCGCCGACGACGGGTCCTGTACCAGCGCCACGCCGCCGGCATCGGCAATCGCGCGCAGCCCCTGCGTACCGTCGCTGCCGGTGCCCGACAGGATGATGCCGACCGCGCGCTTGCCGTGCGCCTCGGCCAGCGAGCGCAGGAAGGTGTCGATCGGCATGCGCAGGCCACGCGGCTTTCCGGGCAGCTCCAGGCGAAGCGCCCCGTCGGCAACGATCATGTCGCGGTTGGGCGGAATCACGTAGACATGCCGCGCCGTGATGCGCTGCCCTTCGGTCGCCTCGGCCACCGGCAGCGACGTCAAGCGCTGCAGTATTTCGGCGAGGATGCTGGCGTGGTCCGGGGCGAGGTGCGGGATCAGCACGAATGCCGCCGGACAATCCGCCGGCACGTGCTCG
>CBDULG010000015.1:0-19011 GCA_965367985.1 uncultured Rhodocyclaceae bacterium | reverse complement strand
TCCGGACATGACCGCTTTCACGGTGAGCAATGCGGTGCCCGAACCTGCGACCTTGGCATTGATGATGACGGGTTGGAGTGCGTTGGCGCTCTCGCGGCGAACGCAAAAGTAATACCACGATGGCGGTTGCCGCCGTCAATAAGCAGATGGGCCGGATTTCCCGGCCCATTCTTTTTTTGACGGCCCGCACGCCACGTGCGCCGAAGGGCACGAAAACACGGGTTACTCGAGGCAGTGTTCGCCCGCGAAAAGGTCTTCGACGCGTTCACGTTCGCGTATCAGCACGCAGCGCTCGCCATCGACCATGACTTCGGCGGCGCGTGGCCGGCTGTTGTAGTTCGACGCCATTGTCATGCCATAGGCGCCGGCCGAAAGAATCGCCAGGAGATCGCCAGACTCCACCGCGAGCTCCCGCTCGCGCGCGAGGAAATCGCCAGTCTCGCAGATCGGGCCTACCACGTCGTAGGTACGTATTGGACGATGACGGCGATGGACCGCCTCGACCGCGTGGAAAGCGTCATAGAGCGCCGGGCGCGCGAGGTCGTTCATCGCCGCATCGACGATCGCAAAATGCTTCGTGTCTCCCGCCTTCAGGTACTCGATACGGGTAAGCAGCAGCCCCGCGTTGCCGATCAGCGAACGGCCGGGTTCCAGGTGAATGGCTTCCTGCCGGCCGGCAAAGGCGGCTAGTACCGGCGATAGATACGCGCTTGGCGAGGGTGGCGATTCATCGTCGTAGCGAATGCCAAGGCCGCCACCGATGTCGATGTGTTCCAGGCGGATATCGTCCTGCGCCAGCGCGTCGACCAGCAGCACCATGCGCTGCGCGGCTTCAACGGCGGGCGCGGAATCGAGGAGCTGGGAACCGATGTGCGAGGCGATGCCGCATACGTCGATCGACGGGTGTGCGGCGGCCTTGCGATAGAGCGCGCGTGCTTCGTCGATCGCCACGCCAAACTTATTGCTTTTCAGACCCGTAGAGATGTACGGGTGAGTCTTGGCATCGACGTCAGGATTGACCCGCAGAGCGATGCGCGCGCGGGTGCGGGTCTGCGCCGCCAATGCGCCGAGCCGGTCGAGTTCCTGCGCAGACTCAACATTGAAACAGTGAATGCCAGCGACCAGCGCAAGGCGCATTTCGGCCTCAGTCTTGCCGACGCCGGAGAATACGATCGAGTCCGCCCGTCCGCCAGCGGCCAGCACACGTTGAAGTTCACCCCCCGAGACGATGTCGAAACCCGCGCCCAATCGAGCGAAAGCGTCGAGAATACCCAGGTTGGAGTTTGCCTTGACGGCGTAAAACAGCCGCGTGCGGTGACCGGCGAGCGCCAGCACGTAGTCATGATAAGCGGCCGTAAGCGCGGCGCGCGAGTATACGTAAGTCGGCGTGCCGAACTGCTCGGCAATCGCGCTGAGCTCGACCGATTCGACGCGCAGGTTTTCTTCGCCACACAGGGTGGGCATCGGAAAACGATTCATTGTGACGGGCCCGCTACAGCGGCTTTGCTACCATCGACAGCATTGACGGCGGGGCGTTCGGGAATGAATAGGTCGCCCTTGATGCCGCAGGCCGTCGTGAGGGCGGCAAGGAAAAGAATTACCGCGGTGCGAGGACGGATCATGATGTGTCTGGAAAAAGGGAAGATCGTATCAGAAAGGGAGGTGCCCAATGGATGAGACTGAATTTGAAGCCATGGCTGATGGCGAGTTGGCCTACATTGAAAACGCGCTCGACGCCTGCGGAATTGATATGGACGTGGAGGTCCAGCCCGGCGGGGTGATCGAACTGTGTTTCGACGACGATAGCAAAGTCATCATCAACCGCCACGTGGCGGCGCGGGAGATATGGATTGCCGCGCGCAGCGGGGGTTTCCATTTTCGCCCACAGGCCGGGCGCTGGTTGAACACGCGCGGGGATGACGATCTGTACGCCGTGCTATCTCGCGTGATCAGCGAGCAGTCGGGCGAGCGGGTGGCGATTTCGCCACCCGCCTGAACGTACTCATTGCGCCGGCATGTGCCGAATGACCGGCCGCGGCGCCGATTCGCGCACCGGCGCCGGCGCGCTTTCCCGCTCCTCGAACAGCGGGCGCGATGGCATCGTTGGCGTCGGCGCAGTCGGCCTGCGGACCGGCCGATTGGCGAACAGCTCACCCGGGAAGGCCGGGATCGCTTCGATCAATGCCTCGGTTGCAATGCTGTCATCTTCGAGCAAGTCATCCGGTAATTCGGGTGGAATCGGCGGCTGGTTTTCCGCATACACCCAGTCGGCGGCAACTTCCCCCGACGAAGAAATACGATTGAGGCGTGGCGGCGGGTTCGGCAACTTTTCTTCGCGGCCCTCGAGCGCGACCTTCATGTAGTCGATCCAGATCGGCAAGGCGGTCGCGCCGCCGGTTTCGCCGCGGCCAAGATTGCGCGGCTGATCGAAACCGACCCAAGCCACAGTGACAACGTCGGGGTTGTAGCCGCAGAACCACGCATCGACATAATCGTTGGTCGTCCCGGTCTTGCCGGCGATGTCGCGCCGGCCGAGCTTGCGTGCGCGTGTGCCGGTGCCGCCGCGAATCACGTCCTGCATCAGCGAATCCATCACGTAGGCGTTGCGTGCATCGATGACCCGGGCGGCAGTCTTGCCGGCAA
Organism: uncultured Rhodocyclaceae bacterium; assembly: GCA_965367985.1. GTDB lineage: Bacteria > Pseudomonadota > Gammaproteobacteria > Burkholderiales > Rhodocyclaceae > Nitrogeniibacter. Next base: position 16,368 of record CBDULG010000015.1, on the reverse strand, counting down.
TCGGCGGATCGACACGGGCCAGAGTGTTGCCCTCGCTATCCTGGATTTCCTTGATGATGTACGGCTCGATGCGATAGCCGCCGTTGGCGAATACGGCGTATCCGGCCGCCATCTGCCACGGTGTGGCAGCGCCGGAACCCAGCGCCATCGTAAGATAGGCCGGGTGATCGTCCGGCGAAAAACCAAAGCGGGTGATGAAGTCCTGCGCGTATTCGGTGCCAATCGACTGCAGCAGCCGCACCGACACCATATTTTTGGAGCGGGCGAGGGCACGCCGCAGCGTCATCGGGCCCTCGTACCTGTGATCGTAGTTGGCCGGCTCCCACGACTGGGTGCCGGTCACACCTGGCGGGAAATACAGCGGTTCGTCTTCGACATAGCTGCCGGCACTGAAGCCGCGCTCCAGCGCCGCGGAAAAGATGAAGGGCTTGAAGGCCGAACCGGGTTGGCGCATCGCCTGAGTGACATGATTGAACTTGCTGAGCGCGTAGTCGAAGCCGCCGACCAGCGCGCGTATCGCCCCCGTGTCCGCATCCAGCGAGACGATTGCACCTTCCACGTTGGGTACTTGCAGCAATTGCCAGTCGGCTTTGCCTTTCTTCCGCACGCGCACGATAGCGCCCGGCCGAATGCGCTTGGCGGCCGGCGCTTTCTGGCTGAGCATGGGTGCGGCAAACTTCAGTCCGCCGCCGGCGATTTCCATGTTCTCGCCGTCCCGATACACCTTGACCTTCGCCGACGAGGCTTCGACGACCACCGCAGCCAGCAAGTCACCATAATCCGGTGTTGCGGCCAGCGCTTCGTCCATGGCCTCGTTGCGCAGATCGCCGCCCGGCGGCAGTTCGATGAATCGCTCGGGGCCACGATAGCCGTGCCGCTGATCGTAAGCCAGCAAGCCGTCGCGTAGCGCCTCGTAGGCGGCCTCCTGCTCGTCGCGGGTGATCGTCGTGGTGATGCGGATGCCCATCTCGTAGGCTTTGTCACCGAACTGTTCAACGGCGATGCGGCGCGCCATTTCGGCGACGTAGCTGGCGTGAATGAAGGTGATTTCACTGCGCTCGGCGCCACCTCCGCCATCCGACGACGTGCGAATCGGTTCTTCGTAGGCGGCGGTGTACGTGGCGTCGTCAATAAAGTTCAGCTCGCGCATGCGGCGCAGCACATACTGCTGCCGTAGTTGCGCGCGCCGCGGATTGGCGACCGGGTTGTAGGCCGAGGGTGCCTTGGGGAGGCCGGCAAGCATCGCCGCCTCGCTCACCGACAGATCGGCGAGCTTCTTGCCGTAGTAAGTTTGCGCAGCAGCGGAAAAACCGTAGGCGCGGCGGCCAAGATAGATCTGGTTGAGGTAAAGCTCGAGTATCTTGTCCTTGCTGAGGTTTCGCTCGATCTTGAAAGAAAGGAGAATCTCGTAAATCTTGCGCGTCAGCGTCTTCTCCCGTGTAAGAAAGAAGTTGCGCGCCACCTGCATGGTAATCGTCGAGGCGCCCTGCAATTTCCCGCCGGACATGAGGTTGACCGACGCTGCGCGCGCGATGCCGACGATATCGACGCCCGGATGCTCGTAGAATCGTTCGTCCTCGGCGGCCAGCACGGCGTGTTTGAGCACGTCCGGGACGTCGTCGATATTGACGAAGCTTCGCCGCTCTTCGCCATATTCACCGATAAGCTGGTCGTCGGCGGTGTAGATTCGCAGCGGGATCTTTGGCCGGTAGTCGGTGAGGATCTCGAGCGACGGCAGCTTGGGCCACGCGAAGGCGACCACGGCAGCGACAGTCGCCAGTCCGAGGATCGCAAGCCCGATCAGGGCGAGAAATGGGTAAAGAACCCAGCGCATGCGTCGTAAAGGTCCATTAGATAAGTCGGCCGATTATACGTTTTGCAGCCGACGCACTCCAATCAACGAGGCTTCCAGGGGCGCCTTTACACATGTCATGGTTGTTGCTAGCATTTGCGCGTTCCTTGACAATTGGCGCCTAACATGAAGAAATTTAAAGGTTTTCTTTGTGATTGACTTGTCGGTTTTTAGTCCGAAGGCGCGACCGCTGGTGGGGCTCGATATCTCCTCCTCATCAGTAAAACTCGTCGAATTATCCGGCGGGATGAAAGAAGGAATCCGCATCGAACGTTATGCGGTCGAGACCTTGCCACGCGACGCCGTCTCGGACGGAAACATCGTAAATCTCGAAGCGGTGTCCGAGACGCTCAAGCGCGCATTGCGTCGCATGGGTGCGGGCGTCAAGCAGGTTGCGATGGCGTTGCCGGCCTCCGCCGTCATCACCAAGAAGATTCTTCTGCCGGACGGTCTGCGCGAGCAGGAGATGGAGGTGCAGGTCGAGGCCGAGGCCAACCAGTACATTCCATTCGCCCTCGACGAAGTCAATCTCGATTTTCAGGTCATCGGCGAATCCGACGACGTGGACGGCGAACTGGACGTGCTCATCGCCGCCTCGCGCAAGGAGAAGGTCGAGGACCGCGTGGCGGCCGCGGAGGCTGCCGGCCTCAAGGCGGTCATCATGGACGTCGAATCCTTCGCGGCGCAGTCGGCCTTCGAGTTCGTCAGCCGCCAGCTGCCCGACCAGGGCAAGGGCAGCATCATCGCGCTGGTCGATATCGGCGCCAATCTGCTCAACGTGACGGTGCTGCGCGACGGCACGCAGATTTATGCGCGCGAACAGGCGTTTGGCGGACATCAGCTCACGCAGGACATCGCCCGGCATTACGGCATGAGCGCCGAAGAGGCGGAATCGGCCAAGCGATCGGGCAGCCTGCCCGAGAACTACGCCAGCGAGTTGCTGCGCCCGTTCATGGACAGTCTCGCCCTCGAAGTTTCGCGCGCCTTGCAATTCTTCTTCACATCGACTCAGTTCAACCAAGTCGACCATATCGTGCTTGCTGGCGGTTGCGCGGTGATTCCGGGACTCGCCGAAGTCGTCGGCGGGCGCACGCAGGTGGATACCATCGTCGCCAATCCGTTTTCCAAGATGCAGCTTTCGTCGCGCGTCCGGCCAAAGAATCTGATGGCCGATGCGCCGTCGCTTCTGGTGGCATGCGGCCTCGCCTTGCGGAGGTTCGACTGATGATCCGCATCAATCTGCTTCCCCATCGTGAGGAAAAACGGCGTCAGCGGCGCCAACAGTTTTACGTGCTCGCCGCCAGCATGGTGATACTTGGCGCGCTCATCGGTGTTCTCGTCAATTCCGTGATCGGCGGATTCATCGAGGCGCAGGAATAAAAAAACAACTTTCTCAAGACGGAAATCGCCAAACTCGACAAGGATATTGCCGAGATCAAGCGTCTGCGCTCCCAGATCGATTCTTTGCTATCGCGCAAACAAGTGATCGAGTCTCTGCAGAGCCACCGCGCCGAAACCGTGCACCTGCTTAACGAACTCGTGCGGCAAACGCCCGAGGGCGTCTACCTGCGCTCGATCAAGCAGTCCGGCTTGATGGTGACCTTGATTGGCTATGCGCAATCCAACTCCCGGGTGTCGACGCTGATGCGCAATCTCGACGGTTCCGAGTTCCTCGCGCGGCCCGAACTGGTCGAAGTGAAGGCCGCACAGGTGGACGATCGCCGGGTGAGCGAATTTACCTTGAACATCAGCCTCGAGCGGCCGAAAGAAAATGATGCCGACGCCGTTCAGGGAGGTGCGTGATGGCCTCGTCGACACCCAAATCCCGCCGCGTCTCCTCGATCGATCTGGCCCGCATCGGCGACGATTTTCGCGGACTCGATCCGAACGATCCGGGCGTATGGCCACTGGCGCCGCGCATTGCTGTGCTGCTGGCGATTCTGGTCGCGACGGTTGCCGGTGCATGGTGGTTCTTCTGGCAGGATGGCATCGCCACGCTCGAGCAGCGTGAAGCGGAAGAAATTACCCTGCGTGACGAGTGGGTCGGCAAGAAGCGCCAGTCGGTAAATCTGGACGCGCATCTCGAACAACTGGCCGAGATTGACCGCCAGTTTGGCGCGCTGTTGCGTCAGCTGCCGAATCGCGCCGAAATGGATTCGCTGCTTGCTGACATCAACCAGGCCGGTCTGGGCCGCGGTCTGCAGTTTGAGTTGTTCAAACCGGGCGGTGACGTCGTAAAGGAGTTCTACGCGGAAATGCCGATCACCGTGCGCGTCGCGGGTACCTACCACGACCTTGGCGCGTTCGCCGGTGATGTCGCAAAGATGCCGCGGATCGTGACGCTCAACAACCTCGCCATCGAACGGCCAAAACCGGGCGAACCGCTCAAGATGGACGCAACGGCGGTGACCTATCGATACCTCGATGAGGAAGAGTTGGCCGCACAACGCCAGGCCCAGACAAAAGCGAATCAACCGAAATGAGCGCGCGCATGAAGAGCTGGATTTTTTTGTTGCCCGCCTTGCTGGTTGGTTGCAGTAGCGAGCAGGAAGACCTGCAGGCGTGGATGGCACGCGAGCAGGCCGGCATGAAGGGGCAGGTCAAACCGCTGCCGGAGATCAAACCGTTTCCCCAGGTGGATTACTCGGCCTTTACATCGATGGATCCATTTGATCAGGAAAAATTTGTTGCGGCGCGCGCGGCAATCGGCAGCGCGCGACCGGATACCAATCGTCAGCGCGAACCGCTCGAATCGTATGCACTCGAGACTTTGAAGATGGTGGGTGTGCTGATGAAGGACGATCAGTCGAATGCGCTGGTCGATGCGGGTGGAAGTATTTATCAGGTCCGCGTAGGCAATTACGTGGGTCAGAATTTCGGCGTGGTGACGGGAATTTCCGAAACCGAAATCACGCTCAAGGAACTGGTGGAAGACTTGAACGGCGACTGGGTGGAAAGAACAAGCGCGCTGTACTTGCAGGAGCAGCAGGAGGCAACGCAATGAAATTCAATATGGGTTTTTTGCTGGTTGCTGCTGGCCTGCTGATGGCGCAAGTGACAACGTCGGCGGAAGCACAAAGCGCTGGTGCACAAACGGTCACGACGGCCAATGCGATTGAACAAATCGACGTGTCGCGTCAGGGCGCGAGCATCTACGTCAAGTTGCGCATGAAGAATGCGCTCGAACAGCCGCCGGCGAGTTTCAGCGTGGCCAGTCCGGCGCGCATCGCGTTTGACTTCCCTTCGACGGCAAATGCGCTTGGACGCAGCGTGCAAACTATCGATGAAGGCGATTTGCGCAGCGCCAATATCGTCCAGGTCGGTGATCGCACCCGCGTCGTGCTCAATCTGGTCAAGATCGCGCCCTACGACACCACCGTGTCGGGGCAGGACGTGATCATCGCGTTGACGCCCGTGCGGCGCGAGGCAGCTGACCTGCGTCCGAACGACCGCCCATTTACCAGCTTCGCCGAAACGCGGCCGAAAGCAGCTGCTTCAGTGGGCAAGAGCGTGCGCGACATCAACTTTCGTCGTGGAACTGATGGCGAGGGACGCATCATCGTCGAACTCAGCGATCCCGATACAGGAATCGATATTCGTCAGCAGGGCGACAACCTGGTGGTCGACTTCCTCAAGGCGCGCCTGCCGGACAATCTTCGCCGCCGCTCCGACGTCACCGACTTCGCCACGCCGGTCACAGATTTCGTTGCCCAGCCGCAGGGCGACAATGCGCGCCTTGTCGTGAAGCCCAACGGGCTGTGGGAGCACAACGCGTATCAGAGCGACAATCAATTCGTGCTCGAGATCAAGCGTGTCGTCGAAGATCCGAAAAAACTGGTCCAGGGCGGTGTGGGCAAATATCAGGGCGACAAGCTGTCGCTCAACTTCCAGAACATTGACGTGCGCTCGGTGCTGCAGGTGATTGCCGACTTCACCAACTTCAACATCATCACCAGCGATACGGTGCAGGGCAGCCTCACCCTGCGGCTCAAGGATGTCCCCTGGGATCAGGCGCTCGACATCATCCTGCAGGCCAAGGGACTCGACATGCGCAAGCATGGGAACGTCATCTGGATCGCACCGCGCGACGAGTTGGCGGCGCGCGAGAAGCTCGAACTCGAGGCGCAGGCGCAGATCGGTGACCTCGAGCCGCTCAAGACCGAGAGCTTCCAGATCAACTATCACAAGTCGAAGGAGATCTTCGACTTCCTCAAGGACAAGGACCAGACGGTATTGTCGAAGCGCGGCAGCGTGATCGTCGACGAGCGCAGCAACAAGGTGTTCGTGACCGACGTCGGCACCCGCCTGGACGATTTGCGTCGCCTGATTCAGGAAATCGACATCCCGCCGCGCCAAGTTCTGATCGAAGCGCGGATCGTCGAGGCCGATAAGGGCTTTGCGCAGGATCTGGGTGTGCGCCTGGGCATTCACAATCAAGGCAAGCCTTACGGCGGGCCAGGCGGATCGCGCGCAGTGATCGGTGGCGGGCTGGCGGATACCGGGTTCCACACTGGACAGGTCGGCGATACGCCTGACTTCTTCAGCGACAGCATGGGCGTCAATCTGCCGGCTTCGCCCTCCACGGGAACGCCTGCGCAGTTGTCGTTGATTCTGTTCAACAGCGGCGCGACGCGTTTTCTGAATCTCGAACTTAGTGCGCTCGAGGTCGACAACCGCGGCCGGGTGGTGTCCAGCCCGCGCGTTCTGACCGCGAATCAGGTCGAGGCGATCATGGAGCAAGGTACGGAAATTCCGTACCAGTCGGCGACCAGCTCCGGCGCCACGAGCGTCGAATTCCGCAAGGCGGTGCTGGCGCTGAAGGTGCGCCCCAACATCACGCCCGATGGCCGGATTCAGCTCTTCGTCGACGTCAATAAGGACAGCCCGGGGGTCACCGTGCCCGGTGGTGTGTCGATCGATACGAAACATGTCAAGACCGAGGTGATGGTCGAGAATGGCGGCACTGTGGTGATTGGCGGTGTGTATGAGGAAGAAGACTCGACGCAGATCGATCGTGTTCCGGTACTCGGCGAATTGCCGGTCGTTGGCGCACTGTTCCGCAGCACGCAGAAAGTCTCGAGCCGAAAGGAGCTGCTGGTTTTCATCACGCCGCGCATCGTGACGCAGGCGCTCTCCTTGCGATGAGGTTGCGACGTGCCGGTTGATGCCGCTTCGTCCGGCACGCCGGCCGCCGCAAGCGGCCCGTGCATCGTGCTCGTCGGCATGATGGGGGCGGGCAAGACAACGGTCGGACGCGAACTCGCACGGCGGCTCGGCCGCCGCTTTACCGATAGCGATCACGAGATCATCGAGCGCACCGGGGTGCCCATTCCGACGATCTTCGATGTCGAAGGCGAAGCCGGCTTCAGGCGCCGTGAATCGCAAGTCCTCGATCAACTGACCCAGGCCCGCGATCTCGTGCTGGCCACCGGCGGCGGCGTCGTGCTTGCCCCTGAAAACCGTGTGCTGCTCCGTTCCCGCTGCCTGGTGGTGTATCTGGATGTGCCGCCCGGTGTGCTCTGGGAGCGCACCCGCCACGACCGAAACCGCCCCCTGCTGCAAGTCGAAAATCCCCGCCAGCGCCTCGAGACGCTCCATCGCGAGCGCGATCCGTTGTACCGCGAGGTCGCGCATTTAGTTGTCGCCGGTGGCCGCGGCAGTGCAAAATCAATGCTTCGCAAGATCGAAAGGGCTTTGCAGGAGCGATGCGCAAACTGAACGTCGCACTGGGCGACCGCAGTTATCCCATACTGATCGATGGCGGGCTGATCGATCGTGGCGACTTGTTCGCCGCCGTCCTGAAAACGCCGAAAGTCGCGGTGGTGACCAATGACGTTGTTGCGCCGCTCTATCTTGAGCGCCTGCTCAACGCGCTTGCCGATCAGGGCATTGCCTGCGCTTCGATTGTGCTTCCCGATGGCGAAGCGCACAAGAACTGGCAGACTCTGCAACGGATATTCGACGGCCTGCTCGAATACCATTGTGATCGCAGTGCCACGATCGTCGCGCTGGGCGGCGGCGTAGTCGGTGACATGGCCGGCTTTGCCGCGGCCACCTATCAACGCGGCGTCAATTTCATTCAGGTGCCGACAACCCTTCTGGCGCAGGTGGATTCGAGCGTCGGTGGCAAGACGGCGATCAATCATCCGCTTGGCAAGAACATGATCGGCGCCTTCCACCAGCCGCGCCTCGTGCTCGCCGACACGTCGACGCTTGCAAGTCTTCCAGAGCGCGAATTCAAGGCCGGCCTCGCCGAAGTCATCAAATACGGCCTGATTCGCGAGACCGCGTTCTTCGACTGGCTCGAACACAACATGACGCGCATCCTCGAACGCGATACGGACGCGCTGGCCGAGGCGATCGAACGCTCCTGTGCCAGCAAGGCGCGCATCGTCGCTGAAGATGAAACGGAGCGCGGCGTGCGCGCACTGCTCAATCTGGGGCACACCTTCGGCCATGCCATCGAAGCCGGCATGGGCTATGGCGCGTGGCTGCATGGTGAGGCGGTCGCCGCGGGCATGGTGATGGCGGCAACGCTGTCGGTGCGCCTTGGCGCGATGCCGCAGGACGCGTGTGATCGTGCTGTCGCACTGATCGCCCGCGCGGGGCTGCCCACGACGGGACCTGTTATGGGTGCCGATCGCTATCTTGAACTCATGGCGCATGACAAGAAGGTCGAAGCCGGGCGGCTGCGTCTGATCTTGCTGCGCGATATCGGCGACGCCGAGATTTTCTCCGATGTCGCCGCACACGATATCGCCGAGGCGATCGAGGTGTGCTGCGCCGGATGAGGGAACTGGCGCGCTACGCAGTCAGCGAAGCGACATCGCGCGGGCGGGAATGCGTCGAGGCCGAGCCGTCGTCGCGCAGCGAATTCCAGCGCGATCGGGACCGCATCATCCACTCGACAGCGTTTCGCCGTCTTGAATACAAGACGCAGGTCTTCGTCAATCACGAAGGTGACCTTTTTCGCACGCGATTGACTCACAGCATCGAAGTGGCGCAGATCACGCGTTCCATCGCGCGCGCACTCGCGCTCAACGAAGATCTCGCCGAGGCCATCGCGCTCGCCCACGATCTGGGCCATACGCCCTTCGGCCACGCCGGGCAAAGCGCGCTGAATGACTGCATGCGCCCCCACGGCGGCTTCGAGCACAATTTGCAGTCGCTGCGCACAGTCGATTCGCTCGAGGCGCACTATGCCGATTTCGACGGCCTCAACCTGATGTACGAGACGCGCGAAGGCATTCTGAAGCACTGTTCGCGCGAAAACGCCGAAAAACTCGGTGCGCTCGGGCAGCGGTTCATCAACAACCAGCAACCCGGACTCGAAGCCCAGCTGGCCAATCTCGCCGACGAAATCGCCTACAACAATCACGACATCGATGACGGCTTGCGATCGGGCCTGATTACGCTCGAGCAGATGGCCGAGGTCGAAGTCTTTGCGGCACAGCGCCGCGTCGTGGCGGAAAGATATCCGGGACTTGGCGGGCGCCGGCTGATTCACGAGACGATCCGCCGCATGATCAATCTCATGGCACTCGACCTGATCGAGCAGACCCGCGCCAATATTGCCGCGCATGGTGTCGAGACACTGGAAGACGTGCGCCACGCGCCGCGTCTGGTCGCCTATTCCGAACCGTTGCGGCCTCAGCTGCGCGAGCTCAAGCGTTTTCTGCGTGATAATCTTTACCACCACTACCAGGTGTTGCGCATGACCGACAAGGCAAAGCGCATCGTCAAGGACCTTTTTGCAGCATTCATGGGCGATCCGCGACTGCTGCCGCCTGAATATCTGGCGCGCGCGCGCGCCGACACCGCGCGCGCAATTGCCGACTATATCGCCGGCATGACAGACCGCTACGCCATGAAAGAGCACCGCCGGCTGTTCGCCGTGGGCGAGATTCACTAGGCGTTTCGTGCGGCGCGCGGTATCGATGGCACTTGTAGGTCGCCTGTTCGAGAGGTATATTCGTCAGTCCGCCTAGTGCATTCGCGGCGGCGCTCGCGTGTCCGCCGTGCAGAGCCGGCCATTCAATGACCGGTTTTTTTACGCCTTTTCGCCCAAGTGGCGTCCGCCTGTCGCAAGCTTGTTCGAGCAGCAGGCGAGCAGTGTCGAGGAAAATAACATGAGCCTTCCCCACAAACAGGGTCTGTACGATCCGGCCAACGAACACGACGCCTGTGGCGTGGGTTTCATTGCCCACATCAAGGGTGAGAAGCGTCACGACATCGTTCGTCAGGGCCTGGAAATCCTGAAGAATCTGGATCACCGCGGCGCCGTGGGGGCTGACCCGCTGCAGGGCGACGGCGCCGGCTTGCTGATTCAACTGCCGGATCAGCTTTTCCGCGAGGAGATGGCCAAGCAGGGCGTGACCTTGCCGCCACCCGGTGACTACGGTGTGGGCATGCAGTTTCTGCCTAAGGAACATGCGTCCCGTCTCGCCTGCGAAGAGGAGATCGAGCGCGCCATTCGCCTTGAAGGGCAGGTGGTGCTGGGCTGGCGGGATGTGCCGGTGAATCACGACATGCCGATGTCGCCGGCGGTGAAGAAAACCGAGCCGGTGATCCGTCAGGTGTTTGTCGGACGGGGTCCGGACATCATGGTGACCGAAGCGCTCGAGCGTAAGCTCTACGTCATTCGCCGCCGTGCGGCCAATGCCATCGGCGCGCTGTCACTCGAACACGGCAAGGAGTTCTTCAACGTCTCGATGTCGGCCAGGACGATTGTGTACAAGGGGCTGCTGCTGGCCACGCAGGTCGGTGAGTATTACAACGACCTGGTCGATCCGCGCACTGTTTCCGCGCTGGCCATGGTTCACCAGCGCTTTTCGACCAACACTTTTCCGAAATGGAATCTTGCCCACCCGTTCCGCATGATTGCCCACAATGGCGAGATCAATACGGTACGCGGCAACTACAATTGGATGCGGGCGCGCGAAAAAGGCGTTTCGTCGCCCTTGCTCGGCGACGACCTAGCCAAGATCTGGCCATTGATCTACCCCGGGCAGTCCGATTCCGCGTGTTTCGACAACGCGCTCGAACTCCTTGTGATGAGCGGTTACACGATGGCGCACGCCGTGATGATGATGATTCCCGAAGCGTGGGAATCGCACACCCTGATGGGCGAGCATCGCCGTGCGTTCTATGAATACCACGCCGCGATGATGGAGCCGTGGGATGGCCCGGCTGCGGTGGCCTTTAGTGATGGCCGCCAGATCGGCGCCACACTTGATCGAAACGGCCTGCGACCGGCGCGCTATTTGGTCACCGACGACGACCTCGTGGTGATGGCCTCGGAGTCCGGCGTGCTGCCCATCCCGGACAGCAAGATCATCAAGAAGTGGCGTTTGCAGCCGGGCAAGATGTTCCTCATCGATATGGAGCAGGGACGCATCATCGACGACGAGGAGTTGAAAGAGTCGCTGGCAACGGCCAAGCCATATCGCGACTGGATCGCCCGTATCAACATCAAGCTGGACAGCCTTTCATCTCCGTCCGAATCGCTCGCACCGCTGAGCAAGGCGAGCCTGCTCGATCGTCAGCAGGCCTTCGGTTACACGCAGGAAGACATCAAGTTCATCCTCGAACCGATGGCGTCAGCGGGTGAGGAAGGCACCGGCTCGATGGGCAATGATTCGCCGCTGGCCGTACTCTCGAGCCGCGAAAAGCCACTCTACAACTACTTTCGCCAGCTGTTCGCGCAGGTCACCAATCCGCCGATCGATCCGATTCGCGAACAGTTGGTGATGTCGCTCGTCTCGTTCATCGGCCCGCGGCCCAATCTGCTGGAAATCAACGCGATCAACCCGCCCTACCGTCTTGAAGTCGCGCAGCCCGTGCTGACGTCGAGCGACATGGAAAAGATCCGCAATGTCGCGCGCTACACTGAAAGCAAGTTTCGCGCGGCCGAGCTGGACATCTGCTATCCGGTGGCCTGGGGACGCGACGGCGTCGAAGCACGACTGGCCTCCCTGTGCGCTGGCGCGGAAGACGCAGTGTACAAGGGCTACAACATCCTCATCGTGTCCGATCGCCGGGTCGACAAGGACAACGTCGCGATACCGGCCTTGCTCGCCACGTCCGCCATTCACCAGCACCTGGTGAACAAGGGCCTGCGCACACGTGCCGGTCTGGTCGTGGAAACGGGCACGGCGCGTGAGACCCATCATTTTGCCGTGCTCGCCGGATATGGCGCCGAGGCGGTGCATCCGTACGTCGCGCTCGAGACGCTCGAGCAGTTCGCGACCGATGCCGAAGGCGCCGAAAAGGCGATCGCTCATTTCGTCAAGGGCATCGGCAAGGGGCTGCGAAAAGTCATGTCGAAGATGGGTATTTCGACCTACATGTCCTACACTGGCGCGCAGATCTTCGAGGCGGTCGGTCTCAAGCAGTCCTTGCTCGATAAATATTTCACTGGTACCACCAGCCAGGTTGAAGGCATCGGCGTCTTCGAGGTCATGGAAGAGGCGCTGCGCCTGCACGAGAAAGCCTTTGGCGACGACCCGGTACTGGTCGACATGCTGGACGCTGGTGGCGAATATGCCTTCCGCATTCGCGGTGAAGAGCACATGTGGACGCCGGACACGATTGCCAAGCTGCAGCATTCGACGCGCGCAAACAAGTACGACACCTACAAGGAATACGCGCAGTTGGTCAATGACCAGAGCAAGCGTCACATGACCTTGCGCGGCTTGTTCGAGTTGCGTGCCGACGGCGAGCCGGTACCACTCGACGAGGTTGAACCGGCAAAGGAAATCGTCAAGCGTTTCGCCACCGGGGCGATGTCGCTGGGTTCCATTTCAACCGAAGCGCACACCACGCTGGCGATTGCCATGAACCGCATCGGGGGTAAATCCAATACCGGCGAGGGCGGGGAAGACCCGACGCGCTTCAAGCCGGTTTCCCAGCCAACCAAGCTTTCGCAACTCATCGGCAGCAGCCGCATCGAGCGCGATCTCGAACTGGCCGCGGGCGATAGTTTGCGTTCGGCCATCAAGCAGGTCGCCTCGGGCCGATTTGGCGTCACCACGGAGTACCTGGTTAATTCGGATCAGTTGCAGATCAAGATGGCGCAGGGCGCCAAGCCCGGCGAGGGCGGGCAGTTGCCCGGTCACAAGGTGTCGGAGTACATCGGCTATCTAAGGCATTCGGTGCCTGGCGTCGGCCTCATTTCGCCACCGCCGCACCACGATATCTACTCGATCGAGGACTTGGCACAACTCATTCACGATCTCAAGAACGCCAACCCGGAAGGGGCGGTCAGCACCAAACTGGTGTCGGAGATTGGTGTCGGTACTGTTGCGGCGGGCGTTTCCAAAGCGAAATCCGATCATGTGGTGATCGCCGGACACGACGGCGGCACGGGCGCATCGCCGTTGTCGTCAATCAAGCACGCCGGTTCGCCGTGGGAGCTCGGTCTTGCCGAAACGCAGCAAACCCTGGTGCTCAACCGGCTGCGTTCGCGTATCCGTGTGCAGGTCGACGGCCAGATGAAAACCGGCCGTGACGTTGTCATCGGCGCGCTGCTTGGCGCCGACGAGTTCGGCTTCGCCACCGCGCCGCTCGTGGTCGAGGGCTGCATCATGATGCGCAAGTGCCATCTCAACACCTGTCCCGTCGGCGTTGCCACGCAGGACCCCGTATTGCGCCGCCGCTTTACCGGACAGCCCGAGCATGTCGTCAATTTCTTCTTCTTCATTGCCGAAGAAGTGCGCGAGTTGATGGCGCAACTTGGCGTGCGCAAGTTCGACGAGCTGATCGGCCGCTCCGATCTGCTCGACATGAAGCAGGGCATCGAGCACTGGAAAGCGCGTGGCCTCGACTACAGCCGCATCTTCTATCGGCCCGACGTGCCGGAATCTGTCGGCCGCTTTAATACGGAAGTGCAGGATCACGGCCTCGACAAGGCGCTCGACCAGCAACTCATCACCTTGGCCGAGCCAGCGCTGGCGCGTGGCGAGCCGGTCAGCATCGACCTGCCCGTCCGAAACGTCAATCGCACTGTCGGCACGATGTTGTCCGGACGGGTCGCAAAGAAGTATGGGCATGCGGGCCTGCCGGACGACACAATCAAGGTCAAGCTGTCGGGCACTGCGGGGCAGAGTTTCGGTGCTTTTCTGGCGCGCGGCGTGACGCTCGATCTGGTCGGCGAAGGCAACGATTACGTCGGCAAGGGGCTGTCCGGTGGGCGCATCGTGGTGCGCCCCGATGCGAGCTTCCGCGGCCAGGCGACGCGCAACATCATCATCGGCAACACCGTCTTGTACGGTGCGATCGAGGGCGAGGCTTTCTTCCGCGGCGTGGCGGGCGAGCGCTTTGCGGTGCGTAACTCCGGTGCAACCGCGGTTGTCGAAGGTGTGGGTGATCACGGTTGCGAGTACATGACGGGGGGAACGGTCGTCGTGCTGGGCGACACTGGCCGCAATTTTGCGGCGGGCATGTCGGGTGGGGTCGCCTATGTGCTCGACGAGGACGGCACGTTCGAGAGCCGTTGCAACATGGCGCAGGTGGCGCTGGAGCCGGTCGAAGAGGATTTCGAGGCGCGCAAGGGCTCGGAGTCGGGCGACGATCTCGAAGCGCTCGGCCAGGTCGACGTGCGTCACCTCGGACTGGCCGACGAAGTGATTCTCAAGGGTCTGATCGAAAAGCACGCGCAATACACCGACAGCGAACGCGCGCACCAGGTGCTCGACCACTGGTCGAGCTATCGCGCGAAGTTCGTCAAGGTGATGCCGCATGAATATCGTCGCGCGTTGGCCGAAATGGCCGCGCAGAAACAGAAGCAACTGGAGGCAGCATAAACATGGGCAAGCCCACTGGATTTCTCGAATATCAGCGGCTGACCGAGGCGGCCCATCCGGTCGATGCGCGGGTCAAGAGCTACAAGGAATTCGTTCTGCGCCTGTCGGATCAGGAGGCCGCCGAGCAGGGTGCGCGCTGCATGGATTGCGGCATCCCGTTCTGCAACGAAGGATGCCCGGTAAATAACATCATTCCCGACTGGAACGATCTGGTGTATCGCAACGCGTGGGAGGAAGCGATTCGCGTGCTGCACTCGACCAATAACTTCCCCGAGTTCACTGGCCGCATCTGCCCTGCGCCCTGCGAGGCGGCATGCACGTTGAACATCAATGACGATCCGGTCGGCATCAAGTCGATCGAACGCGCGATCATCGACAAGGCGTGGGAAAGCGGCTGGGTCAAACCGCAACCACCGCGTCACAAGACCGGCAAGCGGGTCGCCGTCATCGGATCGGGTCCCGCTGGGCTGGCTGCTGCGCAGCAACTCGCGCGCGCCGGTCACGCGGTGGTCGTTTTCGAGAAGAATGACCGCATCGGTGGCTTGCTGCGCTACGGTATTCCGGACTTCAAGCTCGAAAAATCGGTAATCGACCGTCGCCTCGCGCAAATGGAAGCCGAAGGCGTGGAGTTCCGTGCCCGTGCCTGTGTAGGCGCTGCGCCGAAACTGGCCGGTGTGGTGAATGACGCAAAGGACATCGTCGACGCCGATCAACTCAAGGCCGATTTCGACGCGGTGATTCTCGCAGCCGGCTCGGAAACGCCGCGCGATTTGCCGGTGACGGGCCGAGAACTGGACGGCGTGCACTTCGCGCTCGAATTCCTGATTCCACAGAACAAGGACGTCGCCGGCGATGCGCGCAACCCGATTTCGGCCAAGGGCAAGCATGTCATCGTAATCGGTGGTGGCGACACGGGTTCTGATTGTGTCGGTACAAGCTATCGGCATGGCGCCGCTTCGGTCACCCAGTTCGAATTGCTGCCGCAGCCGCCGGAAGAAGAGAACAAGGCGCTGACCTGGCCCTATTGGCCGATCAAGCTGCGCACCTCGTCGTCACACAAGGAGGGCGAAACCCGGCGCGAATTCGCCATTGCCACCAAGGAGTTCATTGGCGAAGGCGGCAAGGTCAAGGCGTTGCGCACCGTTCGACTCGAATGGAAAGACGGCAAGATGGAAGAGGTGCCGGACAGTGAAGAAGTCTACCCGGCTGACCTGGTGCTGTTTGCGATGGGCTTCACCCAGCCGATCGCATCCTTGCTCGAAGCCTTTGGCGTCGAAAAGGACGCGCGTGGCAATGCCAAGGCGACGACCGATGGCGCGGGCTGTTATGCGACAAGTGAACCCAAGGTCTTTGCGGCGGGCGACGTGCGCCGTGGGCAATCGCTCGTCGTGTGGGCCATCCGGGAAGGGCGCCAGTGCGCGCGTGAAGTGGACGCGATGCTCATGGGAGAGTCGGCCTTGCCGCGCTGAGCGCAACCGCGTCAGGCAAATCGAAAGGCGGCCCAGGCCGCCTTTCGCGCGTTCGTTCGGGTCGCTCGTTCGCGTCGCTGCGCGCGTGTCATGCGGCCTGATGCGATGACAGCGAATTGACCCTCGCGTCCCGCGCCCGCCAAAGAACTCACAAGGCGCCATGCTGGCGGGTCCGGGCGGCAAGGGCACGGAATCACGCATTGCAGCCAGCTGATGTTCTCGCGGACCGAATGTGAACGAATGT
>CBDULG010000014.1:0-19034 GCA_965367985.1 uncultured Rhodocyclaceae bacterium | reverse complement strand
CGATGAATTCGGGCGACAAGCTCGACGGCACGGACGCTGGAGCCGTGCAATGAATACCGTGCTGCGCTGCGGGCGCTTCGCGTTGGCCACCGATCAGCCGCGCATCATGGCAATTCTCAATGTCACCCCGGATTCATTTTCCGGCGACGGATTGGCGCATCGTCGCGATGCGGTACTGGTGCAAGCCGAACAGGCGGTGCGCGACGGTGCGCACATGCTCGACGTGGGTGGCGAATCCTCGCGCCCCGGCGCCGAACCGGTCTCCGAGCAGGAAGAAATGGATCGCGTGCTGCCAGCGATCGAGGCGCTCGCCAGCTGGGACGTGCCGGTTTCGGTGGACACGGTCAAGCCGGCCGTGATGCGTGCGGCGATTGCCGCGGGTGCGTCGATGATCAATGACATCAACGCGCTGCGCAGCGAAGGCGCACTCGCGGCAATTGCGGGCAGCGCCGTCGGAATTTGTCTGATGCATATGCAGGGCGAACCGCGCACCATGCAACGTGCCCCAGAATATGTGGATGTGGTGACCGAGGTGCGCGCTGCGCTGGCTGAACGCGCTGCCGCGGCACGGGCCGGCGGTGTCGCGCCAGAGCGTATCATGCTCGACCCGGGCTTCGGTTTCGGCAAGACGCTGGCGCATAATCTGGCCTTGTTTCGCGCGCTTGGCAGTCTTTCCGCGGAGTTTCCGGTGCTTGCCGGCGTGTCGCGCAAATCGATGCTGGGCGCTATCACCGGGCAACCGGTTGGGGGCCGGGCGGTGGCGAGTGCGGTCGCGGCGGCGCTGGCGATTCAGGCCGGCGCGTGCTGGGTGCGCGTGCATGACGTGTCTGCAACGCGTGATGCGCTGGCGGTGCTGAGGGCGGTTTCGCAATCGCCGCCGGCGTGATCCAATGTCCACGGCACGGGGTGATTGCGTGGCATAGGTGCCTGCGCAACGAGCTAAATAAATCTACGAACAGGACAGCGTATGAGCAGGAAGTACTTTGGCACCGATGGAGTACGCGGGCGCGTCGGGGAGTCGCCGATAACGCCGGATTTCGTCATGCGACTCGGCTATGCGGCCGGTGTCACGCTGGCTGCGCGCGAAAAGCTGCCGCCGGGCGATCGTCCTGCGGTGCTGATCGGCAAGGACACTCGTATTTCCGGTTACATGCTCGAGGCGGCACTCGAGGCGGGGTTCGCTGCTGCCGGGGTGGACGTGATGCTTGCCGGCCCGATGCCGACGCCCGCAGTGGCCTACCTCACGCGCGCCTTGCGTCTTCAGGCGGGCGTGGTGATCTCGGCGTCACACAACCCTTTTTACGACAACGGAATCAAGTTTTTTTCTGCTCGGGGCACTAAGCTGCCAGACGCGGTCGAACTTGAGATCGAAGCGCACCTCGAAGAACAAATGACGTGCGCATCTTCAGAGCGACTCGGAAAGGCACGGCGCGTCGAAGACGCAGCGGGCCGCTACATTGAATTCTGTAAGAGTACGTTTCCAAACGAACTCGACCTGCGCGGCATCAAGATCGCGCTTGATTGCGCGCATGGCGCCTCGTACCACATTGCGCCAAAGGTCTTCCACGAACTGGGCGCGGAAGTCGTCTCGGTTGGCGTTGCGCCCGACGGACTCAATATCAATAAAGGCGTCGGTGCGACCAGCCCGGAACATCTGCGCGAGACGGTGCTGGCAAGCAAGGCCGACGTCGGTATTGCGCTGGACGGAGACGGAGACCGCTTGGTGATGACCGATAGCAGCGGCGAGATTTACGACGGCGACAAACTCATTTACGTGATTGCTTCGATGATGCTCAAAGCGGGACGGCTGAACGGTGTCGTCGGCACCTTGATGAGCAACCTCGGCTTCGAGCATGCGGTTGGCCGGCTCGGTGTGCCGTTTGCGCGTGCCAATGTGGGCGACCGCTACGTGCTCGAGATGATGCACGACAATGGCTGGCGGGTCGGCGGAGAGAATTCCGGCCATATCATTTGCCTCGATCACCACACCACCGGTGATGCCATCGTCTCGGCCTTGCAGGTACTCGCCGCGTTGCGCGCGGGCAATCGCAGTCTGGCGGCGGCATGTGAAGACCTGGAGTTCTATCCACAACGATTGATCAACGTTGGCATCACTTCGGGTTTCGATTGGCGCAGCGATAGCCGGATATCAGACGCGCAAAAAGAAGTCGAGGCGGCCCTTGGCGATCGCGGTCGCGTGCTGCTTCGCCCCTCCGGAACGGAGCCTCTGCTGCGCGTCATGGTGGAGGGGCAAAGTGCCGATGACGTTGAGCGTCACGCCAACTACCTGGCCGACGTTGTGCGTGCTGCCGTAAGGGAGGTTGCGTGACGCGGCGCGGATCGGCAGTGAGTGCGTTTGCCGCTGACCGATGACGCAGTTAGAATCGTCCAGTTCGCCAGAGCAGGGCCTATGCCCCTGTACATCAGACGTGCTATTGGCCACCGTATATCGGGTCGCGGCCGGCTGGGCGTGATCGGAATATGGTCGACTCCGGCGCCGCGCCTGGAAAATCGGTTCTTGCGGCACGTTTGATTGCTATGGCGGCAACGTCGGGCTGGCAAGTGCAAGAGCGTTCGTTGCGGAAAAAGGTAGCGCGAGAAATCTTGTAAGCGAGATTCGCTTGATATGGATCAAATTTTCGCGATATGCCAAGCAGCTTGATTGCATTTAATAAGAGTATTGGACAGGAACGGTATCAACATGGGTGAGTATCTTTTTTCCATTGTGCTGACGGTGCACGTGCTGGTCGGACTGGCCGTGATTGGTTTGGTCCTGATGCAGCACGGTAAAGGCGCCGATATGGGTGCGGCTTTTGGCAGCGGATCGTCGGGCAGTCTGTTTGGTGCATCGGGATCGGCGAACTTCATGAGCCGGACGACGGCTGTCTTCGCTTCGGTATTCTTTGCCACCAGCCTTGGACTCAGCTATCTGAGCAGCCGCGACATGACGGCGCCGAAAAGTGTGATGGAGCAGCCAGTCCCCGCGACAATCGATACGGTCCCGGTTCCGGCGCCAGACGGCGATTCCAAGCTCGACTCGATTCCCAAATAAGGATCGAAAGAGTTGGCGGTGTAGGACAGACTGCGTATAATTTGATTCGTTATTCAATGCATGCCGATGTGGTGGAATTGGTAGACACGCTGTCTTGAGGGGGCAGTGGCTTTATGCCGTGTGAGTTCGAGTCTCACCGTCGGCACCAATTATTGAGGACGCCCGCACTCGCGGGCGTTTCCGTGCAGTAAAACCCAGGTTATTCAACGGGCCCGAAAATGCTTGAAAACTATTTTCCCGTGCTTGTCTTCATCCTGGTAGGCCTTGCCATCGGAGTCCTTCCGATGGTTCTCGGGCGTCTGCTTGGGCCTCACCGCCCCGATAGCGAAAAACTTTCTCCGTATGAGTGTGGTTTCGAACCGTTCGAAGACGCGCGGATGAAGTTCGACGTTCGCTATTATCTGCTTGCCATCCTATTTATTCTCTTTGATCTGGAAATTGCCTTTCTTTTTCCGTGGGCAACGGTGTTCCGCGAGTTCGTTGTCGCCGGCGAACAGGCGTGGTTCGTATTCGGGTCGGTAATGGTTTTTCTCGCAATTCTGGTGATTGGCTACATCGTCGAGTGGAAGAACGGCGCGCTCGACTGGGAGTAATGCATGAGCATTGAGGGCGTCCTTCGCGAGGGATTCGTAACGACATCGCTAGATAGCGTGATCAATTGGACGCGTACCGGTTCCTTGTGGCCGATGACGTTCGGGCTTGCGTGCTGTGCCGTCGAGATGATTCATGCCGGCTGTGCGCGCTACGATCTCGATCGATTCGGCGTCGTATTCCGACCGAGCCCGCGCCAGTCTGACGTAATGATCGTGGCAGGTACGCTCTGCAACAAGATGGCGCCGGCCCTGCGAAAAGTCTATGACCAGATGGCCGAACCGCGCTGGGTAATTTCCATGGGCTCCTGCGCAAACGGTGGCGGCTATTACCACTATTCCTATTCAGTGGTGCGCGGATGCGATCGCGTTGTGCCGGTCGATGTCTATGTGCCGGGTTGCCCACCGACTGCAGAAGCGCTGCTCTACGGCATTATTCAGTTGCAGCGAAAAATTCGCCGGACAAACACCATTGCGCGTTGAGCGGGGGAGGCTGAATGAGTGAAAAGCTTGAACGGCTTGCCGGGCAGCTCGAGGAGCATTTAGGCGAACGTGCGGTTAGCATAAAGCTCGATCGTGAAGAGCTTACGCTTGAGGTGTCGCCGACCGAATACCACGCCATTGCAATCGAGTTGCGCGATCGACCGGAATTCGGGTTCGAGCAACTGATGGACGTGTCCGGCCTGGATTTTTCTGTGTGGGCCAATAAACCGTGGTCGCGCGAGCGATTCGCCGTTTCCACGCATCTGCTTTCGATTTCACGGAACTGGCGTGTGCGGCTGCGAACCTACGCGCCCGACGATAACTTTCCGGTGCTTGATTCACTGTGCGATGTGTGGGCGAGCGCAAATTGGTTCGAGCGCGAGGTGTTCGACCTTTACGGAATCATGTTTTCGGGGCATCCGGATTTGCGCCGGATTCTTACCGATTATGGATTTGTCGGTCATCCGTTTCGAAAGGATTTTCCTGTGTCGGGCCATGTCGAAATGCGCTACGACCCAGAGCAGGGGCGTGTCGTATATCAACCGGTGACCATCGAGCCGCGCGAAAACACGCCGCGAGTCGTGCGGGAAGAGAATTACGGGGACGTTGGGCATGGCTGAAATTCGAAATTACACGATCAATTTCGGCCCGCAGCACCCGTCGGCACATGGCGTGTTGCGACTTGTGCTTGAACTCGATGGTGAGGTCGTCGAGCGCGCCGACCCTCATATTGGGCTGTTGCATCGTGCGACCGAGAAACTGGCCGAAACGCGCACGTGGGTTCAGTCGGTACCGTACATGGATCGGCTCGATTACGTATCGATGATGTGCAATGAGCATGCTTATTGTATGGCAATCGAACGCCTTCTTGGTGTCGAGGTTCCCGAGCGTGCGCAATATATTCGCGTCATGTTCGACGAGATTACGCGAATTCTGAATCACCTCCTCAATATTGGCACGCACGGTCTGGACATCGGCGCGATGACGATGGTGCTCTACACTTTCCGGGAGCGCGAGGATCTGATGGATGCGTACGAGGCGGTGTCCGGTGCACGAATGCACGCCGCGTACTACCGTCCGGGTGGCGTCTATCGGGATCTGCCGGATCGGATGCCGCAATATCAGGAGTCGAAATGGAAAAACGCGGATACCGTTCGATCACTGAATGAAAATCGTCAAGGCTCGTTGCTCGATTTTCTCGAAGATTTCACCAACCGTTTTCCTAAATATTGCGACGACTATGAAACGCTGCTGACCGATAACCGGATATGGAAACAGCGGACGGTCGGTATCGGCGTGGTGAGCCCGGAGCAGGCGAAAGCGTGGGGTTTCTCCGGACCCATGCTGCGGGGTTCGGGCGTCGCTTGGGATCTGCGAAAGAAACAGCCTTACGAGGTTTACGACCGAATGGACTTCGACATTCCAGTTGGCAAGACGGGCGATTGCTACGATCGCTATCTTGTCCGCATGGAAGAAATGCGCCAGTCGAATCGCATCATCAAGCAGTGCATCGACTGGTTGCGCAAGAATCCGGGTCCGGTCATCACCGACAACCTAAAAGTCGCGCCGCCGTCGCGTGAAGCGATGAAAGCGAACATGGAAGAACTGATTCACCACTTTAAGCTGTTCACCGAAGGGATGCACGTGCCGGAAGGCGAGGTGTACGCAGCGGTCGAGCATCCCAAGGGCGAGTTTGCCGCCTATGCGGTTTCCGACGGGGCGAATAAACCCTATCGACTCAAGCTGCGCGCGCCGGGGTTTGCACATCTGGCCGCAATGGATGAAATGGCGCGCGGCCACATGATTGCCGATGTAGTCGCCATCATCGGCACGATGGATGTCGTTTTTGGTGAAATAGATCGTTGACGTTGTCCTGAATTTTCAAGCTGATCGGGTAATTGGGCAAAACATGCTAAGCCAGGAATCGCTGAAACAAATCGACAAGGAGGTAGAAAAATATCCTCCGAATCAAAAGCAATCGGCCGTCATGGCTGCCTTGCGAATCGCCCAGTCGGAAAAGGGTTGGCTTGCCAAGGAGACGATTGGTTTTGTCGCGGACTACCTCGGCATGCCGGCAATTGCCGCCTACGAGGTCGCCAGTTTCTACAACATGTATGACCTGGAACCGGTCGGCAAGCACAAGATCGCCATATGCACGAATCTTCCCTGTGCGCTGTCGGGCGGTGTCGATGCCGCCGAGTACGTGAAGCAGAAGCTTGGCATCGATTTCAATGAAACGACGCCAGACGGCAAATTTACCTTGAAGGAAGGTGAATGTATGGGCGCCTGCGGCGATGCCCCGGTGTTGATCGTCAATAATCACCAGATGTGCAGCTGGATGACCACGGACAAGATTGATCAGATGTTGGCGGACCTCGACAAATGAGCGCTCGAAACCTCATTCTTGCCGGCGTTGATGGTGATCGCGCATGGCGACTGCAGGACTACGTAAAACGCGGCGGTTATTCGGCGCTCAAAAAGATCATCGCCGAAAAGATCACGCCGGAAAACGTTGTTGCCGAGATCAAGACGTCCGTCTTGCGCGGCCGCGGCGGCGCCGGATTTCCAACCGGTCTGAAGTGGAGTTTCATGCCGCGCGCCTTTCCCGGCGACAAATACCTGGCATGCAATTCGGATGAGGGTGAGCCGGGGACATTCAAGGATCGGGATATTCTCCGATATAACCCGCACACGGTTATCGAGGGGATGACCATCGCGGCTTATGCAATGGGCTGCGCCCGCGGCTACAACTATATACATGGCGAAATTTTTGAGGTGTATGAACGCTTCGAGGAAGCCCTTGAAGAGGCGCGCGCCGAAGGTTTGCTCGGGTCGAATATTCTCGATTCGGATTTCAGTTTCGAATTATTTGCGCACCACGGCTATGGCGCTTATATCTGCGGAGAGGAAACGGCGCTGCTCGAGTCCATTGAAGGAAAGAAGGGCCAGCCGAGGTTCAAGCCGCCGTTTCCAGCCAGTTATGGTTTGTATGGCAAGCCAACGACGATCAACAACACCGAAACATTTGCCGCGGTGCCGTTCATCATTAACGAAGGTGCTGAAACCTTCCTCAATTACGGCAAACCGAATAACGGTGGCACGAAATTGTTTTCTGTCTCCGGTCACGTGAATCGACCGGGAAATTACGAGATCGAACTCGGAACGCCCTTTCCCGAGTTGCTCGAGATGGCCGGAGGTATGCGCGGCGGGCGAAAACTGAAAGGCGTGATTCCTGGCGGCTCGTCGGCTCCCGTGGTGCCGGCCGACGTCATGATGGAGTCCACCATGGACTACGATTCCATCTCGAAGGCCGGCTCCATGCTGGGTTCCGGCGCGGTGATCGTGATGGACGAAAGCACATGCATGGTCAAGGCGCTGGAGCGCCTGTCCTATTTCTATTTCGAAGAGTCCTGCGGTCAATGTACGCCGTGCCGGGAAGGCACCGGCTGGCTGTATCGCGTCGTTCATCGCATCGAAACCGGACAAGGGCGGCCAGAGGATCTGGATTTGCTTAACAGCGTGACTACCAACATCATGGGGCGCACGATCTGCGCGCTCGGCGATGCGGCATCGATGCCGGTGCAGAGCTTCGTCAAGCACTTCGGCGATGAATTCGCGTATCACATCGAACACAAGACATGTCTCGTGCCGAAGGACATCCAGCGCGAAGGCAGCAAAATCTATGTAGGCCCGTCATGCTAGAAATCGAAATCGACGGCACGCAGATCGAGGTGCCCGACGGAAGTACCGTAATGGACGCCGCGGCCAAGATTGGCGCCTACATACCGCATTTCTGCTACCACAAGAAGCTGTCGATCGCGGCGAACTGCCGGATGTGCCTGGTTCAGGTTGAAAAGGCGCCCAAGCCGCTGCCCGCCTGTGCGACGCCGGTGACCAATGGCATGAAGGTGTGGACCCACTCCGAGCCGGCCATCAAGGCGCAGAAAGGGGTAATGGAGTTTCTGCTCATCAACCACCCGCTGGATTGCCCAATTTGCGATCAAGGTGGCGAATGTCAATTGCAGGACTTGGCGGTTGGCTATGGCGCGAGCGCGTCGCGCTATCAGGAAGAAAAACGCGTCGTCTTCAATAAGAATCTCGGCCCGCTCGTCGCAACCGACATGACGCGCTGCATCAACTGCACGCGCTGTGTGCGCTTCACCCAGGAAATCGCCGGAGTGATGGAACTTGGACAGGCGTTTCGCGGCGAGCACGCGGAGATCATGCCGTTCATTGAAAAGACGGTGGATTCCGAGCTGTCCGGCAATATCATTGACCTGTGCCCGGTGGGCGCGCTGACCTCCAAGCCGTTTCGATTTTCAGCGCGCACCTGGGAAATGGCGCGACGCAAGTCGATCAGCCCGCACGACTCGCTGGGCAGTAATCTGATCGTGCAAACCAAGCACGATGTCGTAAAGCGTGTGCTTCCGCTGGAAAACGAAGAAATCAACGAATGCTGGCTGTCGGACCGCGACCGCTTTTCCTACGAGGGCCTCGATCACGAATCCCGCGTGACCGTGCCATTGGTAAAGGAAAACGGGAATTGGCGCGAGACTGACTGGCAGTCGGCGCTGAGTCATGTGGCCACCCGGCTCAAGGAATGTGGCGGAGGCGCCGGCGATTCGCAAATCGGTGCATTGGCGGCACCGAATTCAACGCTCGAAGAGTTGTATCTGTTGCAGAAGGTCGTGCGCGGGTTGGGCAGTGACAACATCGATTTCCGCTTGCGTCAGCGTGATTTCTCGGCGGACGGACATCGTGCTGGTGCACCCTGGCTGGGCATGCCGATCGCGGCGGTCGGTGATCTGAATCGTTTGCTGGTCATTGGTAGTTCCCTGCGCAAGGATCATCCCTTGCTTTGTCAGCGCGTGCGCCAGGCGGCCAAGCGCGGACTCAAGGTCAGCAGTATTCATCCGACGGCGGACGACTGGCTTGTGCCGGTCAGCGGTCGCTTGATGCCAAAGCCCTCCGGCATGGTCGGGGCACTGGGTGAGGTCGTTCGCGCGGCGGCAAATCGCGCGGACCGGCAAGTGGCCGACGAACTCGATTCGCTCGTGCCGGCCGAGGCATCCGGCGAGGCCGACGCATTAGCCGAGCTATTCTTCAGCGGCGAGAAACAAGCCATCTGGCTCGGAAATTATGCGGTGCAACACCCCCAAGCGGCGGCGCTTACGCGCCTTGCGCAGGAACTTGCCTCACTGACCGGGGCGAGTTTCGGTGTGATCGGTGAGGCGGCAAACAGCGTTGGCGGCTATCTCGCCGATGCTGTTCCGTCGAATGACGGCAAGAACGCCGCGGAAATGATCGAAGCGCCGCTCAAAGCCTATCTGCTGTTCAACGTCGAACCATCGCTCGATTGCGCGGGCGGGGAACAGGCACGAGCCGCGGTTGCTGCCTCCGAGTTTACGGTGTCGTTTTCGCCCTTCAGTTCTCCCGAGCTCAAGGACGTCAGTGACGTGATTCTGCCGATCGCGCCTTTTACCGAAACCTCCGGAACGTTCGTCAATGCCGAGGGCCGGGCACAGAGCTTTGTCGCGGTTGCGCGCCCGCGCGGCGAAACGCGGCCGGGTTGGAAAGTATTGCGCGTGCTGGGGAATTTGCTCGGGCTGGACGGTTTCGCTTACAACGACTCGACGCAAGTGCGGGCCGAGGTGATTGCCGACGGACAGCCGCCGGTTGATTCGTTGAACAATGCCATCGGCGTGGAGCGCTTCATGTCGGCGGCGGTGCCAGACGGACTCGAGCAGATCGCCGACGTGCCGATTTATTCGACCGATTCGCTGGTACGCCGTGCGTCCGCACTGCAGCGCACCGCCGATGCGAAAACACCCTCCGCAAGAATGTGCAAGGCGACGCTCGAGTCGGCGGGGATTGAAGCCGGAAAGAACGTGACCGTGCGTTCAGGCGACCGGCAGGTGCAACTCGTTGCGGAAATCGACGAGGACGTTGCGCCCGGGTGCGTGCGCATTGCCTCAGGTCATGAAGCGACCTCGGCCTTGGGCGGACCCTCGGAAATGATCACGCTGGAGCGCGCGTAATGGAGAGTTTGCTCGAACCCATCGCTTCGATTTTCGGCGCGGCCTGGCCCGCCGTTTGGACGCTGGTCAAAGTCGTCGCAATCGTCGCGCCACTGATGTTGTGTGTGGCGTATCTGACGCTGGCCGAGCGCAAGGTCATCGGATTCATGCAGGTCCGGATCGGCCCCAACCGCGTGGGGCCCTATGGATTGTTGCAGCCGATCGCCGATGGTCTGAAGCTGCTCTTCAAAGAGATCGTCGTCCCGAGCGCAACCAGCAAGGGCCTGTTCATTATCGGCCCGATCCTCGCGATCGCCCCGTCGCTTACCGCTTGGGCCGTGGTGCCATTCTGGGATGGCGGCGTGCTGGCGGATGTCAACGCGGGGCTGCTATTCATACTCGCGATCACCTCACTCGAGGTGTACGGCGTGATCGTTGCCGGATGGGCCTCCAACTCCAAATACCCGTTCCTCGGAAGCTTGCGCGCTGCGGCTCAAATGGTTTCGTATGAAGTCGCCATGGGCTTTGCACTCATATGCGTGCTGCTTATTTCGGCTTCACTCAATCTGAGCGACATCGTGCGCTCGCAGGGCCAAGGCATGTTTGCCGACATGGGTCTGGGCTTCTTGAGCTGGAACTGGTTACCCCTGCTGCCGATGTTCGTGGTGTTCATAATCTCGGGCCTGGCCGAAACAAACCGCGCGCCTTTCGACGTCGTCGAGGGCGAGTCCGAAATCGTCGCTGGGCACATGATCGAGTATTCGGGAATGAGTTTCGCGCTCTTCTTCCTGGCCGAATACGCCAACATGTGGCTGGTATCGATCCTGACCGCGGTGTTGTTCCTCGGCGGATGGCTTTCGCCGGTGGGGTTCTTGCCGGATGGTTTCCACTGGCTTGCCATCAAGACCGCGGCGGTGGTCTTGATCTTCCTGTGGGCGCGCGCGACCTTCCCGCGTTTTCGTTACGACCACATTATGCGGCTCGGTTGGAAGGTATTCATTCCCGTGACGTTGATCTGGGTGCTTGTTGTTGCAGTGTGGGTCATGTCCCCGCTGTCGATCTGGAACTGAGAGGCCTGACATGGGTGCAAAAGATTTAGTCGGCAGCCTTTTCCTCAAGGAATTGTTCCAGGGCTTGGCGGTCACCGGGCGGCATTTCTTCGCGCGGAAGATCACCGTCCAGTTTCCGGAAGAAAAAACGCCGCAGAGTCCGCGTTTCCGCGGCCTGCATGCACTGCGCCGCTACCCGAACGGCGAAGAACGCTGCATTGCGTGCAAGTTGTGTGAAGCGGTCTGCCCGGCGTTGGCGATCACCATCGACTCGGAACAGCGTGACGACGGCTCGCGCCGCACCACGCGTTACGACATCGATTTGACCAAGTGTATTTTCTGCGGGTTTTGTGAAGAAGCCTGCCCCGTGGATGCGATCGTCGAAACGCGTGTGCTCGAATACCACGGTGAGAAGCGGGGCGACCTCTACTACACCAAGCAAATGTTGCTCGCAGTCGGCGACCGCTATGAATCCCAAATCGCCAAAGACCGCGAGACCGACGCGAAGTACCGATAAAGGAATAAGGGGCGCGAAGCGTCCGGAGATATCCGCACATGGAATTCAAGACCTTCGTTTTCTATTTGCTTGCCGCGGTCATGGTGTTCGCTGCCCTGCGCGTCATCACGGCGCGCAATCCGGTTCACGCCGCGTTGTTCCTCGTGCTCACTTTTTTCAACGCCGGCGGCATCTGGCTCCTTCTCGAAGCCGAATTTCTCGCCATTACGCTGGTGATGGTGTACGTCGGCGCCGTCATGGTGCTGTTCCTCTTCGTGGTGATGATGCTCGACATCAACGTCGCGCGATTGCGTCAGGGGTTCTGGAGTTACCTGCCCGTCGGTGCGGTGGTGGGGCTGGTCATGCTCGCCGAAATGGTGGTGGTCGTCAGCGGCCCGTACTTTGGCTTCGACGCGATGCCCAATCCGCCGCCGGCGCAGGCGGGCTACAGCAATACTCAGGCGTTGGGGCGCGTGCTGTACACCGAGTACGTTTACCCCTTCGAGCTTGCCTCGCTGTTGCTTCTTGTGGCGATGATGGCGGCCGTAGCGCTGACGCTGCGCCATCGCAAGGGGACCAAGAGTATCGATCCGGCGAAGCAACTCGCGGCCAAGCGCTCCGATCGGGTGCGGTTGGTGTCGATGCCCGCGGAAAAAGAATAAACCGAGCGGCCCGAACGCTCTGAGGGAGTTGTCAATGCTTGCGCTTTCCCACTATCTCATTCTGGCCGCGGTGCTCTTCGCGATCAGCGTGGTGGGCATCTTTCTTAACCGGAAGAACCTCATCGTTCTGCTGATGGCGATCGAGTTGATGCTCCTTTCGGTGAATCTGAACTTCGTGGCGTTTTCCCATTACCTCGGGGATCTGGCCGGACAGATTTTCGTCTTTTTCATCCTGACGGTGGCGGCGGCCGAAGCGGCGATCGGCCTCGCCATCCTGGTGGTGCTGTTTCGCAACCTTCGCACCATTCATGTGGATGACCTCGATAGCCTAAAGGGTTAAGGAATCGGTCTGATGTCGGAATTGAAGAGTCTCTACCTGGTCGTTCCGCTGGCGCCGTTGGCCGGTTCGCTGGTTGCCGGGCTGCTCGGCAAGACCATCGGTCGCGCGGGCGCGCACATCGTCACCATACTTGGCGTGGCAATCGCCTTTGTCGCCTCGGTGCTCGTCTACCAGGATGTGCAGGCCGGCAACGTTTTCAACGGCACCGTCTACACATGGGCGACAAGCGGGAATCTCACCTTCGAAATCGGCTTTCTGATCGACGAACTGACCGTGATGATGATGCTGGTCGTCACCTTCGTGTCACTCATGGTGCACGTCTACACCATCGGCTACATGCAGGAAGACCCGGGGTACCAGCGCTTCTTCAGCTACATCTCGCTATTCACGTTCTCCATGCTCATGCTGGTCATGTCGAACAACTTCCTGCAGTTGTTCTTTGGCTGGGAGGCGGTGGGCCTCGTGTCATACCTCTTGATCGGCTTCTGGTACACGCGCCCAACGGCGATCTTCGCCAACATGAAGGCGTTCCTTGTCAATCGCGTGGGTGATTTCGGATTTCTTCTGGGCATCGGCCTGATCGCCGCAAATACCGGCAGCCTCGACTACGCCGAAGTGTTTGCGCAGGGCGACGCACTGGCAGCGAAAACCATCGAGTTGTTTCCCGGCTCGCCCTGGCTGCTGATCACGGTGATCTGTATCTGTCTGTTCATCGGTGCGATGGGCAAGTCGGCCCAAGTACCGCTGCATGTGTGGCTGCCGGATTCGATGGAAGGCCCGACGCCGATTTCGGCGCTGATCCACGCGGCGACCATGGTGACCGCGGGCATCTTCATGGTGGCGCGCATGTCACCCTTGTTCGAACTGTCGGATGTCGCCCTTTCGTTTGTCTTGGTGATCGGCGCCACGACCGCCCTGTTCATGGGGTTTCTCGGCATCATCCAGAACGACATCAAGCGCGTGGTCGCCTATTCCACGCTGTCGCAGCTTGGCTACATGACGGTCGCGCTCGGTGTGTCGGCCTACTCGGCAGCGGTGTTCCATCTCATGACGCACGCCTTCTTCAAGGCGCTGCTCTTCCTGGGCGCGGGCTCGGTGATCATCGGCATGCACCATGACCAGGACATGCGCAATATGGGCGGTCTATGGAAGTACATGAAGATCACCTGGATCACGTCGCTGATCGGCTCGCTGGCGCTGATCGGATTTCCGTTTTTTGCCGGATTCTATTCCAAGGATTCGATTATCGAAGCGGTACATTTTTCGACGATTCCCGGCGCCGGCTATGCCTACTTCTGCGTGATCGTCGGCGTGTTCGTGACCGCCTTCTATTCCTTCCGCATGTACTTTCTCGTATTCCACGGCGAAGAACGATTCGGCCAGCCGCAGCATGACCACCACGGTGACCACGATGAGGAGGAGCCTTCCGCCGATCACCATCATGGACTGGCGCCGGGACAGAAGCCCCACGAGAGTCCGTGGGTGGTCACGGTTCCCCTGATCCTGCTCGCCATCCCGTCGGTGGTGATCGGTTTCATGACGATCGAGCCGATGCTGTTTGGTGAATGGTTTCAGCGTGCAATCCGCGTTCTTCCAGCGCACGACACGATTGGCGAATTCGCGCAGCACTTCCATGGTGCGGCGGCGATGGCATTGCATGGCTTCACGACGCTGCCATTCTTCCTTGCAATGGCCGGCGTGGGTGTTTCGTGGTTCTTCTACATGGTCAAACCCGAAATCCCGGCGGCCATCATGCGCAAGTTCGAGCCCCTCTACACCCTGCTCGACAACAAGTACTACTTCGACAAGTTCAATGACCTCTTCGTCGCCGGTGGTGCGCGTCTGCTGGGAACGAGCCTGTGGAAAGGCGGCGATGAAGGCGTCATCGATGGCGTGATCGTCAACGGAACGGCCCGCACGGTGGGGTTGATATCCCAGATGGGTCGGTTGTTCCAGTCGGGTCACATCTATCTGTATGCCTTCACGATGATCATCGGTGTGTGCATTCTGCTGTCGCTATGGTTCAGCGTGGTCTGAACGACCATGCAAAGCATTGACGCGACGAACGAGAACGTAACGCGCGATTTCGGCGCATTGGACGGAAAGTAACGATGACGGGTTTGCCTCTCCTCAGTCTGGCGATCTGGGTGCCTATTGTCGGTGGCCTGTTGGTGCTCGCCACGGGTGCCGACCGCAACGCACCGATGGCGCGCATGCTTGCCCTGGCCACCTCGGTCGTCGGCTTCCTCGTTACGATTCCGCTGTACACCGGGTTCGATACGTCTACCAGCGACATGCAGTTCGTCGAGATCGCGCGATGGATCCCGGCCTTCAACATTCACTATTACCTCGGTGTCGACGGCCTGTCGGTGCTCTTCGTGCTGCTCAACAGCTTCATTACGATCATGGTGATCATCGCCGGCTGGGAGGTCATCCAGAACAAGATCGCCCAGTACATGGCGGCGTTCCTGATCATGTCGGGCTTGCTCAACGGAATCTTTTCAGCGCTCGACGGCATCCTGTTCTACGTCTTCTTTGAAGCATCGCTCATACCGCTGTATCTGATCATCGGCGTGTGGGGTGGGCCCAAGCGTGTCTATGCCGCGTTCAAGTTCTTCCTGTTTACGCTGGCCGGCTCGTTGCTGATGCTGATCGCCTTGCTCTATCTGTTCATGCAAAGCGGCAGCTTCAACATTCTCGACTGGCACGATCTGCCCATCGGAATGAGCGCGCAGAGCTTGATGTTCTGGGGCTTCCTGATCGCGTTTGCCGTCAAGGTGCCGATGTGGCCCGTGCACACCTGGCTGCCGGACGCACACGTCGAGGCGCCCACGGGCGGGTCGGTCGTGCTGGCGGCCATCGCGCTGAAACTTGGCGCCTACGGCTTTCTGCGCTTTACCCTGCCGATCGTGCCCGATGCGTCGCAGGCGATGGCGCCGATGATGATCACCCTGTCATTGATTGCGGTGGTGTACATCGGCTTCGTCGCGCTCGTGCAGAAGGACATGAAGAAGCTCGTCGCCTATTCATCCATTGCACACATGGGTTTCGTCACGCTGGGCTTCTTCATCTTCAATCCGCTCGGTGTCGAGGGCGCATTGGTGCAGATGATCTCGCACGGATTCGTTTCGGGCGCGATGTTCCTGTGTATCGGCGTGCTTTACGATCGAATGCATTCGCGCGAGATTGGCGACTACGGGGGTGTGGTCAATACCATGCCCAAATTTGCCGCGTTCTTCATGCTGTTCGCGATGGCAAATGCAGGTCTCCCCGGCACCAGTGGTTTCGTCGGCGAGTTCATGGTGTTGCTCGGCGCAATGCAATACAACTTCTGGATCACCTTTATTGCCGCCACGACGCTCATCACCGGTGCGGCATATACGCTGTGGATGTACAAGCGCGTGGTGTTCGGCGCCATCGGCAATGACAAGGTCGCCAAGCTCGAAGACATCAACAATCGCGAATTCGCGTTCCTCGCCATTCTCGCCGCATGCACGCTGATCATGGGCATCTATCCGATGCCGATCACCGAGGTGATGCACGCATCGGTGAACGATCTGCTGCAACACGTGGCCGCGAGCAAGCTCTGAGCGCCCGCCGACCAACTTACCGGACTGGACCGACATGAATTTCGTAGTCCCCGATTTCGCCCCCGCCGCAGCTGAAATATTCGTCGCGTGCATGGCGCTGGCTATCTTGCTGATTACCGTGTTCCTGCGTCAGTCGGCGCGCAGCCTCGGTTACACGCTCACTCAGCTCACCCTGGTCGTTGCCCTGCTGATCACCATATTCACCATGGACGGCCAGGTACGGCTGACATTCAGCGACATGTATATCGACGACTTGCTCGGCGACGTACTCAAGGTGCTGATCTGTTTTGCGGTGATTACGGCGCTCATCTACGGCCGCGGTTACGCCGCCGACCGCGGATTCGACAAACCGGAATACCATTTGCTCGCGCTCTTTGCGACGCTCGGCATGATGGTGATGGTGGCGGCCAACCACTTTCTGTCGCTCTACATCGGGCTGGAGATGCTGTCCCTGTCGCTCTACGCGATGATCGCGCTCGACCGCGATTCGGCGCGCAGTACCGAAGCGGCGATGAAGTATTTCGTGCTTGGCGCGCTTGCCTCGGGCTTGCTGCTGTACGGCATGTCGATGATCTACGGCGCCACCGGCAACCTCTCGCTGACCGGCATCGATCAGGCCATCTACAACCAGGCCGCGGTGTACGACGGCGTTTCAAGCCAGACGGTGCTGACCTTCGGCCTCGTGTTCATCGTCGCCGGGGTTGCCTTCAAGCTGGGCGTGGTGCCTTTCCATATGTGGGTGCCCGACGTCTATCACGGCGCACCCACTTCGGTGACCCTGCTGGTCAGTTCCGCACCCAAGCTCGCCGCGTTCGCAATTGCGATTCGCCTGCTGGTCGGCGGCATGCTGGATCTTGCAGAGCATTGGCAGATCATGCTCATGCTCATGGCAATCGGTTCGCTGGTGCTCGGGAACATCGTCGCCATTGCGCAAACCAACCTCAAGCGCATGCTCGCCTATTCCGGCATTTCCCACATGGGATTCATGTTGCTGGGTCTGCTCTCCGGCGTCGTCGATGGTGACCGTTTCAACGCCCTCAATGCCTATACCTCGGCGATGTACTACTCGATCACCTATGTGGTGACGGGCCTTGCCTCGTTCGGCATGATCATCCTGCTGTCGCGGGCCGGCTTCGAAGCCGAGGAGATCGACGATTTCAAAGGCCTGAACAAGCGCAATTCCTGGTACGCGGCGATGATGATGATGGTCATGTTCTCGTGGGCAGGCATCCCGTTCTTCCTCGGCTTTTTCGCCAAGCTGGCGGTGCTGCAATCGCTGATCGCTGCCGACATGGTGTGGCTGGCGGTTCTCGCGGTGATGATGTCGCTGGTCGGTGCGTTCTACTACCTGCGGGTGGTCAAGGTGATGTACTTCGACGCGCCGGTCGAGACTTCGCCGATCCAGTCGGGCATTGACGTGCGCGTGCTGTTGTCGGTCAACTGCCTGGCGGTCGCGGTGCTCGGGCTGTTGCCGCAGCAACTGATCGATCTGTGCCAGTTGGCGTTGTTGGCGAGTTTCCCGGGCTGACCGCTCTCAATTGATGCCGCGCCGTGCCGGCTGAGTGCCGCACGGCGTTTTTCGTTTACGCTTGACCGGAAATCTCGGGAGCCGGGGAGACGGTGAATGCTCAAGACAAATGAAGACAGCCTGCGCGAATCGCAACTCGATACCGAGCAGGTATACGACGGCGTGATGCTCAAGGTGCATCGAGACAAAGTGCGCCTGCCCGATGGCAAGACGAGTGCGCGCGAGTACATCCGCCACCCCGGCGCCGTGGTCGTCATCGCCGTACTGCCCGACCGGCGCATTATTTTCGAGCGCCAGTTCCGCTACCCGCTCAACCGGAGCTTCATCGAATTGCCGGCGGGCAAGATCGATCCGGGCGAATCAGCCGAGACCTGTGCGAAACGCGAACTGCAGGAAGAGGTCGGCTACACCGCCGCACAGTGGCGCCGAATCGGCGCGTTGCATCCCTGCGTCGGATACTCCGATGAACAAATCGAGGTCTTCCTGGCGCGCGATCTGACCTACGTCGGGCACCAATGGGACGACGGCGAGTTCCTCGAAGTGCTTTCGCTCTCGTATCAAGAAGCCCGGGCTGCGGTGCGTGCGGGGGAACTGACTGACGGCAAGACCCTGTCTGCCCTGTTCATCGCCGAAAATCTGCTCTCGGCGTCAGAGGAGAACACCGAGGCGGATTAACGCGGGTCGGAGCTCACGCATCCTGCCGTCTTCCGGCTGATTCAAGCGTGCAGGTGGCAGGAACGCACGACGACGCCCACGCTGACGGGTCGCTCATAATCCTGGAAACCGCAGTTGACCGCTTGTCGGTGTTGGAAAGCCATTGTCGGCATTGATTATTTCGCCTTCTGTGGACTTCACCCATTGGGTGAGAGCGCTACACGCCCGATTGCACGACTGGCGGGCCGCCTGACCGCGTTGCTCGTCCTTGCAGGGGCCGCTCCTGCGTCCTCCTTGCGCCTTGCCAGACGACCCGCCAGCCGCACACTCGGCCGCGTCCAACTGCGGTTTCCAGGATAATTAATCACGAAGCGCTCACCTCGGTTTCTAGCCAGGTGCGAAACGCCATCGCAGGTCCCGATAGCGGCTTGTCCGACTGGCTTGCGAGAAAATATCCCGCTTCACATTCGATCGTCGCATCCAGCGGTGCCACCAGAAACGGCTCCAGACGAGAGCCCTTCACCAGGTCATCGTAGAGCAGGCAGGCGCCCGTGCCTTCGATGGCCATGCTGG